>DATGGJ010000636.1:0-2867 GCA_035308585.1 Terriglobales bacterium | reverse complement strand
TGCAGCCGCAAGGTAAGCGCGGAGTCCTTCAGCTCCAGCAGACGAGCCAGGCCAGTCAGGTCTTGCTCATTTGCGCTGAGTGCTTCCGCCACCACCATCGCCACCACGGAACGCACGCTGGCCACACGACGAAGCATCTCGGTAACCAGGCGGTTCTCCACTGCCAACACATCCGCGTATGCGCCCGTCATAGGACACCTTCAGGGGTACAGGTTTTCGGTAAACAGAAACTACGGGCTACGGAGAGGCAAACACCGGTGCCCGGTTTTTGTGGAATTTTGGACCAATTGGACCAGGATTCAGGTTCGGGCTGCCTCGAAGTGGTTGGAAATGGTGGAGCTAGTCGGGATCGAACCGACGACCTCATCGTTGCGAACGATGCGCTCTCCCAGCTGAGCTATAGCCCCACTGTGACACGTGGATTACAAGGGGAGACTCGAAGTCAATTTTAGCAGATTGCCGCCGGGGCACCACACGGTGTCGCCAGGCGGTTACAGGGTGCGCGAGGTGAAGATAAGGTAGGCGGCCAGGATGGCGCCAAACACGGCGGTAATGGCGCCCAGGGCCATGATAATCCGTCCCGCAGGCTGAAACTGCCCGCTCTCCAGGCGGGCGCGGGTGTTGCGATAACGGAGCAAGGCAACCACGGCCAGCAGCACCCCCACGGCCATAAAAGCGACTCCAATGCCTAGCGAAACGCCGCTCTGTTCGACCACCTTACCCTGCAGGCGCAGGAACTGACGCAGGGTGATGCCGAATTTAGCCACCACAAAACCGAAAACAATGATGCTGATGCTGGTGCGAATCCAGGCCAGGAAGGTGCGCTCATTGGCCAGGTGGTCACCGATGCGGGGGTCGGGATGAGCCTGGCTTCCGCCGTGAGTAGACATGGAGGCTAATTTTACAGGGCTTGGCAGCGGGCATGGCTATGGCGAACCATGATCCCTGAAAAGCACGGGGGCCCGTTGCGGGCGCCCGGCCGCTCAGATTGAGGACAGCGCTACTTTACTTTCTTGCCGGTCAGACCTCCGATCAGGTTGGCGACGTCGGGGCTGCCGATGCCGGTGGGATAGTCATATCCGACTCCCGCCGGGAAACCGGGCCCGAACCAGGCGTTGTCGCCGAAAGTTATGTCGTGAAAATCCTTGCTGTAAGCGTTGCCGGAGGCGATAGCGTAGAGCGAAGGGCTGAGATAGCCGAGGGCGTGTCCCGCGGCCTGGTTGGCCAACGCGGTGATGCCCGCCCACTGGGGCGCGCCTTCACTAGTGCCGCCGAAGAAGTAGAAGCCGTTGTTGTTGCCTCCTATAAAGCCGAGATACGTCAGGACGCCAGTGTAGACGCTGGCGTTCTAGCTGACGTCGGAGGTGGACCGCATGCTGTTACCGGAGAGCGCCTGTTGGAAAGCGGGGGCGGGGAAGAGCACGCTGGGCGCGCCGCCGGTGGCCCCGAACGGTCCAGCCGTGCAGCCAAACGGGCACAAATTAGGATTGGAATCGTTCCATACGTCTTCGCTCTGGTAAGCGCCAGAGTCACTCATGAACAAATTGGTGCCGCCCACGGAAACCACCAGGGGATCGGAGGCGGGATAGGAGGCGTTGGTGAAGGAGTGATTGTTGTCGGCGCCAAAATCTCCCGAGGAGACGAACACGGAGATGGAAGCCTGCTGTGCGGCGAGAAAGATCTGGTGAGCCTGCATGACCTGGGAATTGTTGCCGCCGCCGCTAATGGCGCCTTCGGGTGAACCCCAGCTCAGGGAAATAACGCTGCCCAGGTGATGGTTCACCGCGTACTGGACGGCATTGTTCAGCACGTTGCCGCCATTGTTGGCCGCGATGACCAGGTCAATGGTGGCGCCGGGCGCGATGGCGTGCGCCCATTGAGTATCCAGACTGGTTTCGGCCGCCCAGGAAGTTTCGGCATGGTTCTGCAGCGGGTTGTAGACCGGGCTGCCGCCGGGATAGATGATGTTCAGCTGCGGATCCGGAAGCCCAAACTCCTGGTCAAAAATGTGCAGGTCGCTTTGCACCGTGGGGCTGCCATAGGCGTCCACGATGACGATGGTCTGGCCCGCCCCGGTCAGGGAGGAGGGCACGTCATAGGCGGAACGAATCAAGGCGGGGGTATAGCAGGCGAGCCCGGCCTCTGCGACGCATTGCGAGGGAGTAGGGAATGCCGCCGGGCTGGCGGGTTGGGCGAAAGCGAAACGGTGGGGAGGGTTGGTGTTGTAGTTGAAGCTTTGGGCGTACACATTGGCGCCAGCGAAACCGGCCGCGATGGCCAGAACCAGGCAGGCGTGCCACAGGAAGGTTAAAATGCGCACGAAGATCTCCTTTGAGTGTAGGGAAATAAGCCACGCCGGCTACCGACCTTGGGGGAAACCTGGGCAGTAGAAAGAGGCAGAAGAGCAGGCATGACCGGTAGGGTGGAAACCGGCTACAGTCAGGCTTTTCGGGCTACCACCACGCCTGATTACATTAACCGGAATAGCAGTTAAGTCAAGCTGAAAACACACGTGGCGTTCAGTATATGAAACTGCTGCGGATTAAGTTGAGCACCTTAGTCCTTGGCCCGAGACAATTTTTGTTGCGCCAGGGGGCGGGCAAAGGCGTTGGTGGGGTTGTGAATATTGATGGCTAGAGTCTGGCGGTAATAATTTATAGCCTGCTCCGGGCTGCCGGATTTTTCGCAGGCCTGGGCCAGCAGGGCGAGAATGAAGGGATCGTGCTGGTCGGCCTTCTGTAAATCGGCAATCGCCCCTTTGTAGTCGTTGGCGTAAAAGGCCACGTAGCCCTGGAGGTAGGGAAAGAAGCGCTGCTGGTTGGGATTGCCGCCCTTATCGAGAATGGTCTTGGCGGCGGCCACGTGTT
>DATGGJ010000635.1:0-4802 GCA_035308585.1 Terriglobales bacterium | reverse complement strand
CGCCGCGGAAGAGCCGCAATCTGGCGAGCCCACTACCGGCTGCGCCAGTTGCGAGAGCCTGAAGGTTGTGGTGCTGAGCAGCAGCAACGGCGAAACTTTGCTGCTGTGCGGTAATTGCCGGGCTGTATCGAAGTTGGTGGTGGAGGAGTTTGTGCCCGGGTTCAGCAGTTAGCACCTGGCACTTGGCATTTAGCCTCTGATTAACAGCGTCCTGTTCGGCGCCTGTTCGCACGTGGATGGCAGGAGGCAGAAAAACTCGATTGTAAAGCGTGGGAAAAGCCTCTTTACATCAATTGCGGAAAGGGTTGCCACACACAATTAGCGTCAAAATTAAATCTGTTAGAAAGCTTCCCGGCCAACGACTACCTTAGATGTGCAGCAACACGAGACCATGCGGAAGGAAGACGCGCGCCAGGACTGCCAGGACTCCCTCTATGAGCAGGCGGCCGAGACCTACAGCTCCGCCCTCGACCGTCTGGCAAGGGCTTATGAATTGGATGCGGAGACCCGCCGCGACCTGCTCCAGGAAATTCACTTCCATCTTTGGCGCAGCTTCTCCAGATTCGATCAGCGGTGTTCGTTAAGGACCTGGGTATACCGCGTCGCTCACAATGTTGCCACGGCGCACGTGATGCGACGGCGACGCGTCCGCGAGAGGCTCCTGAACCTGGAGGACGTTGAGACCATCGAGAACCTCGCTGACCCTAATCAAAGTGAGCTGGCGGTCAGCCAAAGCCAGACGCTGGAAAAACTCTCGACCCTGATCCAGCGCCTGAAACCACTGGATCGTCAGATCATGGTTTCTTATCTTGAAGGCATGCCGGCCAGCGCCATCAGTGAAATCACGGGATTATCGCCGGCGAACATTGGGATGAAGGTTCATCGCATCACGAAACTTCTGAAGCGCTGGTTCGGGGAAGGAGGAGTTCATGCCCGGTGAGTTCCCCACGAATGACCTGCTGAAGGTTTGGCAAAACCAACACACGGAGGTATGTAAAATGTCCGCAGACAAACTGCGCCGCAGGGCTCAACAGCTTGGCAGGAAAGCACGCCTGGCTGTGCTCTTGTCGGCAGTCATCGCAATCTTCTTGTTCCTGTACTTTGGCTGGGGTTTCCTCAGCTTTCCCGAGAAATTTCAAACTTTCGGCTTAGGCTCATTGGGAGGCTGGAGCATGCGCCTGGGATTCGGCGTGTTAGGCCTATGGAGCCTTTACAGTGGCTATCAGACATACACAGTGCTTTGGCCAAGACCCACAGCATCCGACGCCGACTTGAAAACCACGCTGCAGTCTTACAGAGAGCAACTGGAAAAACGGCGTGACTATTCCCAGAATATCTGGCTGCGGTCGGGTCTGATCTTCTGTTTCCTGGGCGTGGCGATGGTCGTGATGCCTATGCTGGTTCGAGACATCACCACCCCGCTTCGACTGCTCGCGAACCTGGGCCCGATTTTCGGACTCCTCATCCTGTGGTTAGCGGTTTTCATTCCCCTGAGGAAGGGCAGACAGCGAAAGCTCCAACAGGAAATCAATCAACTGCGGGCGTTTGAAAGTGAGTACCAGGTATGAGTCGCCACAGCAGTTTTCATTCATCCCGACCGGCCGACTTTTTAAATCCGTGCGAACTTCAATCAATGACTGTCAAAAAGAGTGGCGCTTAGATTGAAGGACCGTGGTTCAACGGCCAATGGCTGATTGGCAAGCGCCAACTGCCCCTTTGCTATCATCCCTACCATGTCCCTGGAACGCGCGCGCAAAATCAAGCTGCTGCTGTTTGACGTGGATGGCGTCTTGACCGACGGCACCCTGTGGTTCTTTCCCGCGCCCGCGGGAGCCCACCTTCCCACCCAGCAGCACGCCCAACAGCATGGCGGCGAAGGCGGATTCGGCATCGTCAGCCAGAACATGGTGGAGGCCAAGGGCTTTCACGCCCACGACGGTGCCGCTGTCTCGCTGGCCCGCCTGGCGGGCATCAAATGTGGCCTGATCACCAAGCGCATCTCGGAAACCGTGGCTCTGCGCGCCCGCGACCTGAAACTGGAGTACGCACGCCAGGGAATCCAGGACAAGCTGACCGTCTTTGAGGAAATCCTGGCCCAGGAGGGCCTTCGCCCGGACGAGGCCGCTTACGTAGGCGACGATGTGATTGACCTGCCGGTCATGCGCGCCTGTGGCCTGGCGGTGGCCGTCGCCAATGCCCGCGCCGAGGTCAAGGAGGAAGCCCACTACCTCACCGAACACCAGGGCGGGCGGGGGGCGCTTCGCGACGCCGTGGAGTACATCCTGAAGGCTCAGGGCAAGTGGGAAGAGGTGGTGCGGGTTTACATCCGCGAGCGCAGTCCAGCTAAGTGATTGAGTAATCTGGTGATTGAGCAATTGTGTAATCGAAGGTCTCGCCGCCGACACACTCACCTGTTCGGCTTCTATACCCGACCGATAGCTCGGGTTCTGCTTGAAAATTAACCACTTACCCGATTAATAACTTACACAATGGTGGCTTGGCTTGCAGGATTGCGGGTGAGAACAAAACGCCCACTGGCTGCGTGCTTGGGGCGTGCTCGGGTGTGCAGCCAGTGGGTTTACCGTTTCTCCTTACTCACCCTGTTGCTTTCAGGAGGCTTTAATCACTTTATACCCCTTTTTCGGTAAAAAGTTTCGGGTCACAAGCAGTTTTTTTAAAAAAAGGCCCCTAATTGGGGATGGCTGCCGGCCGGGTCTTCATCAACTCGAGAAACCTGGGGTCCTTGCGGAGGCCGGCGAACTCTGAATCCTTGTAAACATCATCAATGCTCTTATAGCCCTCCTCCAAGGCCATTCTCAGGTAGAGCAGAGAACGATCCGCCATCCCCATGTGGGCAAAGGCCTTGGCCAGCATGAAGTGATAATGCGCGCGGTCGCTCACCGAGGAAGTCTGGGCTATCACCCCCTGCGAGGAGGTGCGGTCCAGGATGGTGGGGTCAATTTGCAGGGCGCGGCTGTACTCCTCTATGGCCAATTCGAACTTCTTCTGGGCAAAATAGGCTGTTCCCAGGTTGCTGTGGAAGGAAGCTGAATCGTCGTAGAGCTTGATCGCTTTACGATACTGTTTGACCGCCTTGCCGTACTTCTTGCGGAAGTAATAAACCGCGCCCAGGTTGTTATAAGCTTCGCCGTAGTTTTTGTCGGCCTTGATGGCGCGATGAAAGTCCTTTTCCGCGTCCTTCAGACGCTGCAGCATCAGCTCCACAATTCCCATCTTGTTGTAAAGCAGGGAATCCTTCGGCTTTTTCTGCAAAGCCGCGCTGTAATAGTCAATGGCGTCGAGGTAGAGCTTCTCGCTGCGCAAAGAGTCGGCCCGTTGCTCCAATTGCTGCGCCGACCAGTCTCTGGGCGGAGGCTCCACTACATGGACCGGGGGCGGCGCCGGCTGGAGCTGAGCAAAGGCTGGAGTGTTGCACCAGACCAGTGCGGCAACACAAATCAAAAGCAGGAACGGAGAGCAACGCGAACTGCGGCTGTACGCGCGAGGCATGGCGCACCTCCTTTGACCGATCCCCACAACCGGTCAACGGCCGCCGTCAATGAGGCTGGGCGGGCGGCGGAGACGGAGCCGAGGGCTTGTCGTCCTCTTTAAAGATACCCACAATTTTGCCAAATAAACCCTTTTTCTTTTTCTGCGGGTCGGCGGCTTGTCCCTGGGTTCCCGCCACCGGCTGGCCGGATTGAGCGCCGGCGGGCTGCCCGGCCGGAATCGGAGGCAGGGGCTTGGGTCCTCCCAGACCCAGAATCCTGGCTAGGAATCCGCGGTGCTCACCCATGGCCTGGTCACAGGTCTCGGTGGGTTCGGTGCCGGCGATGAATGCGGCCACATAATCATTCGGGCAGGTCGAAGTCGCCAGGGCGTTAGTCACCTTGTCCAGCTGTACGTTCACCACTCCGGTAGGCTGTTCGAAATCGCTCACGTCGTGGTATTGCGGCAGGGCAACCGCCCGCTTCATGAAGTCGCCCCAGATGGGAGCCGCAATTTCGGCCCCGCTCAGGCGGATGTCGCTGTAATCGTCATATCCAACCCAGACGATACACAGGAGGTCGCTGGTGTAGCCGGCAAACCAGGCATCGTGGGAGGTGCCGGTCTTACCGGCGGCGGGCGCGTTGAATCCCGCGGCGCGCACGCCATAAGCCGTCCCGAAATTGAGCACGCCCTCCATCATGTTGGTCATGATGTAGGCCACCCGCGGGTCAAGCACCGGCTTCTGTTCCGCCTGGTAGCTGGCCAGCACGTCTCCCTTGGCGTTACGCACGGAATTGATCAGCACAGGGCTCAACTTGACGCCGTTGTTGGCGAAAACCGTATAGGCCGAAGCCATTTCCAGCGGGGTGGCGTCATAGGCGCCCAGCGCCATGGCGGGCGTGGCCTTCACCGAGGTAATGCCGGCTGCCCGCGCCAGGTCCGCCACTCTGTCATAGCCCACCATCTGGGCTAATGCCACCGTAGCGTTGTTCAAGGAGAGCGCCAGAGCGTAGCGGGCGGTCACCTGGCCGTGGTACTCGTCCCTGTAGTTGCGCGGCTCGTAGATCTGATCGCCGTAGCTGAATGTAGTCGGCTCGTCGTTGATCATGGTGACCGGCGTGACCACTACGGGAGCTGTGGGCGCTGCCATGGGAGCCGGCGCGGCATCGGTTGCGTTCGCGGTCTGAGGCGCCGCGCTGGCCGGAGTAACGGCATTGCCGGCGGGCGCGGGATTGACGGTGCTGTTGGCCTGGGCAGCCGCCACCTCAGCCGGAGAAATGCCCCCGGTAAGCGCGGTGTTGATTGCGGCGGCG
>DATGGJ010000634.1:0-4350 GCA_035308585.1 Terriglobales bacterium | reverse complement strand
ATTCCCATCGCTGATCTGGATCTTAAAGCCACGCAGCAGGCCAATGCCGACCAGGGCGTGGATTTCGTGCTTCCCTCTTCCCTCAGGTAACTCCCGCCCGCTTCAGGTGTGCTGCCAGTTCCACACCGGCAAGCCCTTATCGTCGCGCAGGACATAGGTGTCGGTGCCCTTGTCGAGTTCGCGCGCCAGAATCACGGAGACTCCGTTGTCGAGCACGGGCGAGCCGGTGATTTCCACCTCGTCGCCGGGCTTGAGCTCGATTCCCATGTCCTTGATGAACTGCTGCGGGCAGAGATAGACGTTAAAGGTGTCGTCGCCGCTCTTCAGAACCAGGTGCATGAGCGCGCTGTGCCCCTGGCCAACTTGTTTCATTTCCTGAACTACGCCTTTCACCTTCTTCTCCGCTTTCAGGTCATACTTGAGCGCGGGAACTTTCGCCGAGGCGTGCTGTGCCTGGGCCGCCCCCAATGGGCAACAAACCAGCAGCATGAGGCACACGGCTGTCAGCCCGGCGGGAAAAGAAAGCTTCGAATGGTGCGCTTGCCACATAGCCCCTCCTTGGATCGGCAGGAGCCAGGTTGCGTGGGGTTCGGTCTGCGGAACAGGACAGGCTCCAGCCTCTCCTGAAGGCCCGGAATCGTGCTCACAATACCACCAGACGCCGCCTCAGAGCGAGACTTTTGTGTGGGCCCGGCCGCCCTCGCCTATTGCGGTGACCTATACCCCTTTTCCGTAAGCCGCTGCTTGAGTTCGGCGTGCATGCGGTCGCCCAGTTCCTCTCCCCAGCTCCTTCCGGCTTCGATGGATTCGCGCTGAATTTCCGGCAGGGTGATGCTGATTTTGCGCCCCAGCGGACTCTGGTAGAAGGCAATAAGCTGGCGTATCTCCTGGTGGGTGAAATGCTTGTCGTAGATGGGCAGAATGGCTTTCATCAGCTCGTCGGGGCTGGCCTGGCGCTTGAATTCCACCGCGAAGTCCTGCCAGAACTGCTCCGGCACATCCGGGCGGGCGCGACGCATGGCGGCGATTTGCGCGTCAATGTCCTGGTCGAAAATGTCGCGCAGAATCTGGCGCGTGCCCACCAGTTCCATCAGCTTTTCCGTGTCCTGGTGCTTGGCGGCGAGGGCGGTGGCGGCGCGGGGACCGGCGGCGGGGGCAGCCTGTGCGCCGCTCAGCACGCTCATTCCCAGGCACAGCAGCAGCGCCAGGGCGGGAGTTCGCATAAGATTTCTCCTTGCCTCAGTCGAAGAAACGATACTTCAGCATATGGAACAGGGCGGCCACGCCGTCCTTCCAGCCGATTTTCTTGCCTTCTTCGTAAGTGCGGCCGTGATAAGCGATGGGCACTTCGTAAATTCGGCAGCCCAGCTTGGCCACTTTGATGGTGACCTCGGGCTCAAACCCGAAGCGGTCGGAACGCAGGCGGATGGCTTCCAGCACCTCGCGGCGGAACGCCTTGTAGCCCACCTCCATGTCGCTGAGGTTGAGGTTGCAAAGCAGGTTGCAGAACAGCGTCAGGAAGCGGTTGGCCTGGAAGTGCCAGAAATAAAGCACGCGGTGGGTGCCGCCGTGAAAGCGGTTGCCGAAAACCGCGTCCGCGTGCCCGCTGAGGATGGGGTGGAGCAGCACCGGGTAGTCGGCCGGGTCGTATTCCAGGTCGGCATCCTGCACCAGAATGATGTCGCCACCGGCCTGGGCGAAGCCGGTGCGCAGCGCCGCCCCCTTGCCGCGGTTGCGGTCGTGAAGGTGCAGCTTGATGCGGCCGCGCTCTTCGCGCTCCAGTTCGGCCAGAACTTCCCGCGTTCCATCGGTGGAGAAGTCATCCACAATCACCAGTTCCTTCTCCAGCCCCGCCTCCGCCTGCAGCACGGTCCGCACCACTTGCGCGATGGTGGCCTTTTCGTTGTAAACCGGCATCACCACCGACAGGGTGGTTATCGGCTTCAGCCGGTCGCCTATCACGCGCACCGACTTGACCACCATGCTGCTCTTTTTGCCCGCTTGGGTAATCAAATACACCCCCAGGAGAAGCATTTCCGGCTCGATCGGGTGCCGGTATCGTGGATGTGGGAATACTAAATAATAAACAGCCGGGTAGACGAGAATAAGCCACAAAAAAAGCGAAGCCCCGGGCGTCTTCTTGCGCAAGGCGCGCCCCAGTCCCCACAGCGCCAGGATGGAAGAAGCCAGGAACAGCGAGTTCTTGATGGGAGCCAGGGCGGCGATTTTGGAGGAGCGCGGCAGCCCCGCCCAGAAATAAATGAAGCGCTTGGCGCTCAGCCCCGCGAACCGCGCGGGATCCTGGGCGATGAAGGCCAGCGCCTGCTGCTTGCGTTCGGCGATGTAGGCCACCTCGCCCAGGCGCTGGAATTCACGCATCTGCAGCACATTCTGCGTGGGGTGCAGATACCACATCCAGGTGCCGTCCGCGCCGGGACCGTTGCCCAGGCGGAGTTCGGAGCCGAAATTGTCGCGAATGAAGATGAATTTTCCGAAGACCTGGTAGTTGCGCGTAATCCACGGCGCCACCAGCGCGGCAAACACCAGCAACGTCACCGCCCCTTGCGCCAGCGAGGGCAGGCCCAGCTTCCTCCGCTGGTACCATACCCACAGCAGCGATACCGGCATAAACGAAAGCAGCGAGGGATTGTTGAGCGCGGCCACTCCCCAGAGCGCGCCCAAGGCCGCCCACAAGCGCCAGCCGGGTGCTTCCTGCAGTTGCAGCGCGCACAGAAAAATCGCCGCCAGCAGCAGCGCCGAAAGGCTGGTTTCCCACACCCACTTGGTGGACCAGTACATGGTGAAGGGCAGCACCGCCCACATCCAGGCCGACCATAGTGCCACCGTGTAGCCGAACGTCCGCTTGCCGATCAGGTAAATGGGAATGGCGGTGAGCGCCGAGAAAAAGCTGTTGATGGTGAGCAGCACGAATGCCGAGGCGTAACTGTAAACCCCGAACAGGCGGAAGATGCCGGCGGTCAGATAAGGATAGAGCGGCGGCTCCCAGGCGGTGGGCCCGGTGGGCGTCTGAAAGGGATTGCTGAAGCCGTGCCCGGAAGCGATGGCGGCGGCGATGCGCCCCATCTCGTAGCCGAAATCGAAATGACCCTCGGCGCTGCGGTAGCGGTAGGTGTGCAGCACCACGATGGCGCCCAGGCGCAGCAGGAAGCCGGCTGCGACCATCCAGAAAAAGGAGTCGCGCCAGGCGGAGCCGGGAGCGCGGGCGATGGCCGGCGCCGGTGCGGCCGTTTGCGAGGTAAGCGTCTTTACCGCCATCGTGGGAAAAGTTTACCTATTCTCTCACGACCACCGCGATGGCTCGACCCAGACTGCGTGGCCACAAGCGCCCATCCCGCAACCGCCCACGTGGCCACAGGCCCCCGATCCCGCAAGCGCCCACGTGGGCACAGGCGCCCATCCCGCAACCGCCCACGTGGCCACAGGCGCCCATCCCGCCTGCGTGGCCACAGGCGCCCATCCCGCAACCGCCTGCGTGGGCACAGGCGCCCATCCCGCAACCGTCTACGTGGGCACAGGCGCCCTCGCCTGTGCGGGCGAGCGCAGCTCGCCTATTTCGCCTTCAGGCCACATTAATGTCTTTTCCGCGAATATTTCTGCTACAAGAGAGCGGGCATGAAAGCCTGGAAGAAATTTCTTCTGGCCATCGTGGTGGTGGCCACTGTTGCCTCCATCTGGGCGACCATCGTGCTTCGGCGCGGCTTTCGCGCCACCGCCGTGCCTTCCCCCTGGGAAGCTGCCCTGGCCCGCGGCGTCCGCGACCTGGCGATTCCCACCTCCGCCCGCCGGCAGAAGAACCCTCTCCAGCCCACCCCGCAAAACCTGGAGGAGGGGCGCAACAATTTCCTGGCCCGCTGCGCCATCTGCCATGGACAGGACGGCAGCGGCCTGACTCCGATGGGCGCGAACCTCTACCCCCGCGTGCCCGACCTGCGCGCCTTCCCCACCCAGGCTCTCACCGACGGCGAAATTCACTACATCATCGAGAACGGAGTCCAGCTTACCGGCATGCCCGCCTGGGGCAATCCCCATCAGACCGCCGGCGACGACAGCTGGAAACTGGTTCTCTTCATCCGCGGCCTGCGCCCCCTGACCCCGCAGGAGAAGATGCAGCAGGCCGGCACGGCAGCCGTCGCGCGCTACGTCGGCTCCCAGGCCTGCGAAAAGTGTCACCAGCAGATCTACCAGCGCTGGAAAAAGACCCCCATGGCCAACGTGGTGCGCGACCCGGCCACTCACCCCGAAGCGGTCCTGGCGGATTTCTCACATGCACCTTTTAAGCGTAATCAGGTAGCACTGGTCTACGGCAATTTATGGAAGCAGAACTACTTC
>DATGGJ010000633.1:0-3767 GCA_035308585.1 Terriglobales bacterium | reverse complement strand
CAGGCGCTTCCCATTTCTGGGCGGGCGGCTTAGCGGTCTGCGCGATTCCCAAACAGACCATGGCAAGGAGGGCAAAGGCGGCAAGGATCAGTGCTTTGGGTCCCATTCTCAGTGGCTCCGGAACAGCCTTAGTAGTTTATTACGAAAACCGCGGATTTCGTAGCTGTAGCCCACTCGCAACAACAAGGGATTGCTGTAACGGGTGAGGCCGGCGGCGGGTGAGAAGCTGAGCGAGGATTTGTCGCTAACCTCCCAGGCGATGACAGGCGCGGCATAGTGAGCGGTCTGCTGCAAGCCAAAGGAAAGAGTGCTACCTATTCCGCCGTAAAACTCCAGGCCGGCCACAAGATTTTCCCGGCAGAAGCGGCAGGGGCGGGGAGAAATGGAATTTCTAAGGCGGCGTGAGCTGGCGAAAGCGTACCCGAATTCAACGCCCTCGTCGTGAGAGAGACTACGTTCCACGATCAGGTTCTCCGCGACGTTCCAGCCGTGAATGTCGCTGGAAAGAATGAGCTTGGCCTCCAGTTCGTGGGCTTGTGCCTGGCGCAGTTCGGAGTTGGGCTGAAACCCCAGCGGCGCCCGGCCGACAACTTCTTTCTGAATGCGGCTGGCCTCGTTGATGTTTTCATATTCCACATAGAAGACAGGATTAACGCGGTGCTCTGCGGCAAAAGGCCGAAACCGGCTTTCCAGGCGCCAGCCGGTGAAGACGGCGCTGTCGCCGGCCGTGGTCTGGCCTTCCAGGTAGAGCTCGGAGGTCCACCAGCGGTTTACGCCGTATTGCAGTTCGGCAAACGGCGCGAAGTAGGCCCGCTGACCGCTGCGCGGCACGCCGGTGGTGGTGTTCATCTCCAGTTCGAGATTGCCAGGCTCCTCCAGGTGATGGTCATAAGTGACGAAATAGGGAGCATCTTCCTGGGCCCCGACCGGAACAGCGAGCAGCAGCAGAAAAAGAACACACCAGAGTTTGGCCATAACGCTTCGCCGCTTTCAGCTCCGCAGTCTTCCTAGTTGCAACTCAGTTGCAATTAAATCCATCTCTGAATGTAGAGCGTGGGCCGGAAGCGGTCAAGATGGGCGTATGATTTTCTGTTGCAGCCGCCATGCAACAATTTGCAACCACCAATCAGGCGGGCAGCAGTTGCGGGGAATTGCTGCGGCACTGAGCGCAATAGCCGCCGATTTCCACCCGGGTCACCAGGATGTGAAACTGGCAATCGCGCTGGATTTGTCCCTTGAGGCGTTCGAAAAGATCGCTCTCAAACTCCAGGATTTTTCCGCAGCGAACGCAGGCCATGTGCAGGTGGTCGCGTTGCGGCCGGCGCTCGTAGTAGTGCTTCTCGCCTTCCAGGTGGAGAAGATCGAGTTCATCCACCAGTCCATGCCGTTTGAGCAGGCGAATAGTGCGGTACACGGTGACCCGGTCAACGCCGGGATCAAGCTTGCGGGCGCGGCGCAGGATTTGCGCCGCATCCAGGTGCTGGCGGGCGGTTTCGATTACACCCAGAATCACACGGCGTTGCCGCGTCATTCGCACGCCGCGAGATACCAGTTCGGCGAGCAGGCGCCCGGGGGCTTCGGTTTTCGGAAGAGGCATAGTCTTACTTGCAATCCAGTTGCATAACTATAACGGAAAGCAGCGGGCTATGAAAGCTGCTGTCTGCCATCAAAGTTAGTTCTCGCCGCGCATCTTTTCACGCACGCTTTTGGCCAGCTTCTCGATTTCGCCGGCCTTCTTAATCACGTCCAGAGAGAGCGTGTTCTCGTTGGATTTCTCCACCGCCTGCTTGAGCTGGGTGGCGAGCTGGAAAAGTTTATCGGTATCGCGCTTAAGTTGGGCCTGGCGCTCCTGATTGAGTTTCTTCTCGCGGTCGCGCTCCATTTTTCTTTCCGCTTCGCTGGGCGTATCGCGCTCGCCGGGAACGCCAATGCCGCGGCTGTAAGGCGGATACTGCGCGCCCGTGGCGGGAGCAGAGGGGTCGTCCGTGGTCTGAGACTGAGCCGGAGCGGACCACCCGGCAAAGAATAACGAAGCAAACAAAAGAGGGATCAGCAGCCTGGACACCGGTCACCTCACGCTTATTGCGACCAACTGACGCAATAAATTTACCACCGCATCAGCTCCACAACCGCCTGACCGGCCGCCGTTCCTATGGAACCACGCGATTCAAAAGACCTCCCGCCGGTCTGGTGAGGCGCTGCAGCAGCAAGGTACAGCCGCTGGCAAACACAAACGAGAGAACGATGGAGGCAGGAATGAAGTATTGACCCAGCAACTCGTGCCCGCTGACCGCGTCCGATTTCAGGCCCCAGACCATGCCCCAATTGCCGACCCACAGGCCCATTTGCGGCAGGAAGGGCTTCAGGATTGCCCCCGCGAGAAAGGCGACAGCCCCGCCATAGCCGATGACGGCGATGAGAAACACCAGCATGCCTTTACCGCCGCTCAGGGCGATGCGGGCCGCGGCGCGCAGCAAGATCCAGGGAGCGTAGCTGCGGCTGGCCCTGCGTTGCTGCGCCGAGGCAACGAACTGGGAAGCCAGTTCGGCTGGATCCCCCAGGCCCGCAATTGCCTGCTCAGCCGGATGCGGCGCGCCCTGGCTCCTTAATTCCTCCACTCGATCGCGCAAGTGGCTGCCGATTTCCGCGAGAATGTCCTCCTTCTCCGGATCGTCTAACGCTCTCAGCCCATTGGCGACGCGCCTCAGGAAGTCCTGAATCAGAGCATTTTCTGTGGGCAGCTCGATTGCCGTCATAGCCTTACTCCTTCGCACCATCTTTCACCCGCGCCAGCAGGCTGGAAATGCCTTGGGAAAACAGATTCCAGGTTTCCGCCATATCCAGGGCCCGTTGCCGTCCCGCAGGCGTAAGCCAGTAATATTTGCGGGGATGACCGGCCTGGGCTTCCACCCACGTGCTCTTGAGCAAGCCTTCTTGCTTCAGGCGCATCAGGATGGGGTAGAGAGTTCCTTCGGCCACTTCCAGACCGGCGACCTTTTCCAGGCGACGGAGAATTTCCAGCCCGTAGAGGCGCCCCTCCCACAAAACCGCGAGCAGGGCGAGGTCGAGCGAGCCCTTGCGAAGTTGCGCCTCCCACCGTCCGTCGCGATCGCCGCCCGTTCTAAGCATTGCCATATACATTGTTATGCTAGGTATAATGTGATGTCAAGCATCGTCCTGGGCCTGTCTCAACCCCCAGCCCCCGCGGGGCTGGTGTGGTGCTGCCGCTTGGATAACGGAAGCGGCCGGGCCGCGGACGGAGCGCTTGTTATAATCCGCAAACGAAGCGGCGCCAGCGATCTGCCGCGAATTGCCCATGTTCATTGAGCCTCTGCCAACCCAGAACCTGAGCTCGGTCCTCGAGCATTGGCGCGTGGATGCTTTGGAATTTCTGCGCGTGGATGTTCCCAAGATTCTGGTCATCGTAATTCTCGCCTTCGTGCTTATCCGGTTTATGAAGGTGGTGCTCAACCGGCTGCTGGCCTTCAGCCGGCACGAAAGCGGAGTACGGGCCCAGCAACTGCGCACCGCCGCCGGGGTAATCGGCAGCGCGGGGACGTTCATCATCATCTTCCTGGCGCTCATGCAAATCCTGCCTGTGCTAGGCGTGAACATGGGTCCGCTGCTGGCCAGTGCGGGAGTGGCTGGGCTGGCCATCGGCTTCGGCGCCCAAACCCTGGTGCACGACGTGATCAACGGCTTCTTCATTTTGCTGGAGAACCAGTACGCGGTGGGGGACGTGGTGCGGGTGGCGGGAGTAAAGGGCA
>DATGGJ010000632.1:0-2863 GCA_035308585.1 Terriglobales bacterium | reverse complement strand
TCCACCCCCATGATCCTGCTGGCCATCGTCAACGTGGTGGAGCACAAGTGGCTGCGCGGGCTGCTGTGGATTGTCCTGACCGGACTGATCCATCCCCTGATGGTGGGTTTCGGCGCGGCTTACCTGTTTTTTGTCATCGCCCTCGAACGCCGCGAGCACGCGAACCGGGAGCTCGCAGCGGCGGTGGCGCTGGCCCTGCTGCCCCTGGGCCTTTTTCCGCCTCTCACGGAAGCCTACCGCCAGATTCTCAACACCCGCTCCTACTTCTTCCTGCTGCGCTGGGAGTGGTACGAGTGGGTGGGAATTTTTGCTCCGTTAATTCTGTTCTGGTGGTACCGCAGCATCGCCCTCCGGCATGGTCAACGCGTGCTGGCCCGCATGTGCTCGGCGCTTATCTTCTTCGAGCTGCTCTTTTTTGCCGCCGCCCTGGTCATCACCATTCCCCCTCAACTGGCTAACCTGGCCGAACTACAGCCCATGCGCGCGCTGCACTTGGTCTACATTCTCTTGTTCGTATTTAGCGGCGGCCTGCTGGCGGAGTGGGCTTTGCGCAGCAACGTATGGCGCTGGCTGGCCCTTTTCCTGCCTCTCTGCTTCGGCATGTGGTACGCCCAGCGGCAGGTGTTTCCTGAAACGCCCCACCTGGAGCTCCCCTGGACCAGGAACACCAACCATTGGGTGCGGACTTTCGAATGGATCCGGGACAATACCCCCGTGGAGGCCTACTTCGCCCTTGACCCGCAGCACATGGGGCTGCCCGGCGAAGATCAGCATGGCTTTCGCGCCATCGCCCAGCGCAGCATGTTGGCCGACGCTCTCAAGGACAGCGGCGCGGCCAGCATGTTTCCCCAACTCGCCCCCGAATGGCAGCGCCAGGTTCAGGCGGAAAAGGGCTGGAACACCTTTCAGCTGAGCGACTTCGAGAAACTGAAGCAGCAGTTTGGCGTGAATTGGGTGGTGCTGGAACGCCCCGTCGCCGGCATGGATTGTCCTTATACCAGCGCCAGTCTGCAGGTCTGCAGGATTCCGTAAAACCAAGCTGAGTAGCTGTCTAGCTTACCAGTTCACTTGCTTCCCATTTGACTAGCTAAGTCGCTGATCCTTGCCATCGGCTCTCGGATTGCTTTAGCTAGTCAGCTATTCGACCAGTCAGCTACTTAGGCAAAAAGCAAAGGCCGGGCTGGTTAGCCCGGCCTTCATCAAGATTCGATCCGGTTGAAAATTACTGCTGCCACCTCGCTCTCAACTCCGGCGCCAGAGTGGCGGCCATTGCGCCGTATGCGTTTGCGCTAATTCACCAGCGCTATGCTTTCCAGTTCCTTTTGAATTACATCCAGGGAGCAGCCTGAGCCCTCGACTCGGCTGGCAGCATCCCGGGCTGCCTCTTGGGAAACTCCGTAGCCACGACCCATCAGGAACACCTGCAGCAATTCCGCAGCTTCGCGGGAATCGATGCCTCCCTGCAACAGGTCGCTCCTCAAAGCCGCCAATTCGGTCACATTGAACTTCTCGTCCGTCATGGCTTCACCTCCGACCCGTGCTTCTTACTGGCAATTAGACTCCGCAGACTGCACCTATGTTGCAAGCAATTTCGATGCCGCAAGTGCCGGTTTGCAGGGTTTTATTTCACCAGCGTTCATAGAGGCTTAAACCCTTGAAACAGAAAGTAGTTGCGGACGACAAGTCGCGTCAACGCAAGGGCTTGGGAGGAGACTGGGCCTTGTCCGGGTGGGCTCCCGCTCCCGAACTGACACAAAAAAACACGCTTCCCTGCCACGAAATGCCAAATCCTGGCGCTCTAGGCCGGTTCGATTACCGCCTCATCCACCAGCAGGATGGGAATCCCGTCGCGGATGGGGTAAACCCGCCGGCATTCACCGCATTGCAGGCTCTCGCCTTCGTGCTTCAGGACCAGGCGCTTCTTGCACACCGGGCAGACCAAAATTTCCAGCAGCTCTGGGGAGATCATGGCGCACCAATTTTACTCCTTGGCGGCCAGCGCCGCTTCCCGATGTGGACAAAGGTGGCACCCCTTTCCCAAATCGGAGACTCGTGCTGAGCCGCCCCGGCTCCCTCCTACTTTGCCCCCCGCGGCCGCAGCCTTTCTGCTGTGGCACAGCAGGCGATGATTTAGAATTCAAAGTTCCCCCCGGTAGCGAAGAGGAGTTCATGGCGGCCACCATCCTGGACGGCAACAAGATCGCGGCGGAGATCAAGGCGGAAGTGGCGCAGCAGGTGCGCGAGTTGACCGCGGCGGGCTTGCGCCCCGGGCTGGCGGTCATCCTCGCCGGCAACAATCCCGCCTCCGAGATTTACGTGCGCGGCAAAGTCAAAAGTTGCGAGGAGCTGGGCATCTACAGCGAAAAGCACGCTCCGCCTCAGTCGGTGACCACGGCCGAACTGCTGCAACTGGTGCGCGAACTCAACCGGCGTGACGAAATTGACGGCATCCTGGTGCAGCTGCCTCTCCCGCCGGATGTGGACGCCAAGGCGGTGCTGATGGCGGTGGACCCGGCCAAGGACGTGGACGGCTTTCATCCCATGAACGTCGGCTTCCTCTCCACCCAGCGGCCCGGGCTGGTGCCTTGCACGCCGGCGGGAATCATCGAAATCCTGCAGCGCAGCCAGATCGCCATGGCCGGACAGGAAGCGGTGGTGGTAGGGCGCAGCGACATTGTGGGCAAACCCACCGCCATGCTGCTCATCAACCACAACGCCACCGTGACGGTTTGCCATTCCAAAACCCACGACCTGCCGGGCGTGTGCCGCCGGGCTGACATCCTGGTGGCGGCCATCGGGCGCGCCGGCATGATTACCCGGAAATTCGTGAAGCCGGGAGCGGCGGTGATTGATGTAGGCATGA
>DATGGJ010000631.1:0-3728 GCA_035308585.1 Terriglobales bacterium | reverse complement strand
CGGCGGCATACTCGGCGGCCAGTTCGTCCACCGTGGCCCGCACCCGAGCCTTGATTTCGGCGTCGGCCAGAGGTGCACCCTCCTGGGAGACCACCGCGTCCTTGAGCAGGGTAGTGATGTGCTCCAGGCTGACCGGCTCTTCTGCCGCATAAATAATGGCTTCGATTTTTGGTTTGATACTCATAGTGAAATCAATTTTTCCTCGCGTCCCTCAGTCGTCCCTCCGGGACTTGGTCCTTAACCTGTCCTGTCCCGCCAGTAAACTGGCGGGCTACTAATCATGGCGTTCCTCCGGAACGCCTCACAATTACTTACCGCCCCGGAAATTACTCACCCTCCTCAGACTACCGACGCCCTTCGGAGCTACTCACGCTCGTCGTAGACTGCTCATTCCCGACTTTATGCGTGCCGCACCAACCGAGCGAGTCTGAAATGCGGTCCCGTAGGGAGCGTGTGAAAGTAGCCCGCCACTTCCGTGGCGGGAACAGCCACATTCCACGTTCCAGCCCCGGAGAGACGGCTGAAAACAAAACCCTACCGCCAGTCGTCCCGCACCGAGCTCTGCTCGCCCAGAACATTGTCGAATTCCGAGTGCTTGCGCACCAGGATTTCGCCGAACAGCGCTTCCTGGCGCAACTGAATGGCCTGCAGCCGCACCAGTTCCAGCAGAGCCAGGAACATGCACACCAGCGCCTGCCGGGTCTGCAGATTGCGCAAAAGCTGCTTCAGGCGCATGGGCTTGTCTTCCATCATGAGGCGGCGCCGCAGATATTCGATCATCTGCGAAACGGTGACAGATTCCTCCTCCACATCCAGCACGGGCCGGGTTTTGGCGCGCTGCAGAATCTGCTGGAACGTTTTCACCAGGTCGATGATGTCGGCGGCCAGCTCGGGCTCCGTGCCCTCCGCGTCAATAAAGTCGCGGATGGCGGGATTGGTCAGGGCCGCATCTTCGATTTGCTGCTTTTGCAGCAGCATCTGCGCGGCGGTCCTGAACTTTTCGTGTTCCAGCAGGCGGTTGACCAGTTCGGCGCGCGGGTCCTCCTGCGCATCCGCCGGAGCATCCGGATCGCGCGGCAGCAGCATTTTGGACTTGATGTGGATAAGCACCGACGCCATGTAGATGAAGTCGGCGGCCACATTCACATCCAGTTGCCGCATGCGCTCCACGTAACTTAAATACTGGGCCGTGATGCGGGCGATGGGGATGTCGTAGATGTCAATGTCCTGCTTGCGGATCAGGTCCAGCAGCAGGTCGAGTGGCCCGTCGTAGACCTCGGCCACGGTGACGGCAAAAGGGAAGTCGCTCTGCTTTTGAGGCGGCTTGGGAGGCGCTTCCGGCGGTGGGCCGGCTATGTTTGCATTCACTTCGGTCATCTACGTGTTATCCAGATGGTAGTCAGGAGTCGGTAGTCGGCAAAACCCTCGGCTGGTGGCTGGTAATTAGTAGTACGTACCGCTTTGGGACCACCAGCTACCGACTACTAGCTACCAGCTGCCCGGTTCCTAACTGGCTCCTGACTCCCGACTCCTGACTCCCGGTTTGTCCAGCGACATATGCATAGCTTCGCGCACCTCGTCCATGGTGGCGTTGGCTATCTTGCGAGCTTTGCTGGATCCTGCCTCCAGAATATCCCATGCCAGAGCGGGATTGTCCTCGTATTTTTTTCGCCGCTCCTGCATGGGATTCAGCACACTCACCAGTGCATCCGCCACCCAGCCTTTGCATTCAATGCAGCCGATTCCGGCGGTTTTACAGCCTTCCCACACCTTGGCGATGGTGGGCTGGTCACTGAAAATCTTGTGCAAATCTCCCACCGGGCAGATGTCGGGATTGCCCGGATCGGTGCGCCGGACGCGCGCCGGGTCGGTGACCATGGTCTTAAGCTTCTGCCGCACCA
The DNA here is from genome assembly GCA_035308585.1 of Terriglobales bacterium. GTDB lineage: Bacteria > Acidobacteriota > Terriglobia > Terriglobales > Acidobacteriaceae > JAICWP01. Next base: position 1,827 of record DATGGJ010000631.1, on the reverse strand, counting down.
CCGGCTCGGGGTCGGTGAGCAGGATGGTGTTGCCGTACGACTTCGACATTTTGCGTCCATCGGTGCCGGGCAGTTTGGCGGCTGGGGTCAGCAGCGGCTGCGGCTCGGGAAAAACGTAGGAGCGCCTGCTCTGGTAGAACATGTTGAAGCGGCGCGCGATCTCGCGGGTCAACTCCACGTGCGGCACCTGGTCTTCGCCCACCGGCACGTAATCGCCCTTGTAGATGAGGATGTCAGCCGCCTGCAGCACGGGATAGCCGAGAAAGCCATAGGTGCCCAGATCTTTATCCTGGATGTTTTCGCGCTGCTCCTTGTAGGTGGGCACGCGCTCCAGCCAGCCCAGAGGCGTGATCATGGAGAACAGCAGGTGCAGTTCGGCGTGCTGGGGCACGTGCGACTGGACAAACATGGTGCAGCGCCCGGGGTCGAGCCCGGCGGCCAGCCAATCCAGCGCCACTTCCAGCGAGTTCTGCTTGATGGAGGAAGTGTCGGCGTAGTCGGTGGTCAGGGCGTGCCAGTCAGCGACAAAGAAGAAGCAGTCGTACTTGTCCTGCATGCGCACCCAGTTATCGAGCGCGCCAACATAGTTGCCCAGATGCAGCTTGCCGGTGGAGCGCATGCCGCTGAGCACACGCTTTTTGCGGTTATCGGAGCGAGCAGGCATTCACACTCTCATCAGCAGAGAATTAAAAATGGCGATAAAAGGCGACATCATGGCCATCAGCAGGTTGCCGCCTACCAGCAACAGCAGAATCAGGCCGAAAATTCCCACCTTGTCATAAATATCGCGCACGCGGTCAGAAAGCATGTGGCGCACCACATGGCTGCCATCCAGCGGCGGCACCGGAATCAGGTTGAAGACCCCCAGCAACACATTGATGACCATGCCCTGATAGAGCAGAACGGAGACGGGCACCAGGGCCGAATTGCTGATGCCGGGATAGCCCAGCATGGCCGCTTTGACGATAAAGCTGGCCTGGGGCGAGCTTATCGAAATCAGGATCAGGCAGATCACCGCCAGGGTGGCCACCAGGAAGTTGCTGATGGGGCCGGCGATGGAGGTCAGAATATCGTCCCTGATCTCATGGCCAAAATTGCGCGGGTCCACCGGCGTAGGCTTGGCCCAGCCGATTACCGGGAAACCGGTAAACAGGCAAATGGCCGGCACAACGATGGTGCCCATGATGTCTATGTGGCGAATGGGGTTGAGCGACACGCGCCCCAGCATCTTGGCGGTGGGGTCGCCGCAGCGCCAGGCGGTGAAGGCGTGAGCCGACTCATGCACGCTGATGGCAAAAAGAAAAACAATGCCCTGAAAGACGTAGATAACATGTTGAAGGGTCATGCCTTAGGTTGATTCTACAGTGGCCGGTTGCCAGTTGTCAGGTTTCAAGGTTTCGCCGGTTTCAAGGTTTCAAACGGTGAAGGCTCTCGGCCTCGCGGTGTTCAGCCCGTGGTACTGCATGCGAGATCCCTCGCGGCTGAAGCCGCTCAGGATGCTCCGAGGCTTGCGCTTTGTACTGATGCTTCCGAAACTCTGAAACCTGCGAAACTTTGAAACCTTGAAACACTGAAACATTGAAACTTGTTACTTTGAAACTTGAAACTCGAAACTATGTCCTCTCCGCCCGCTTCGCTTCCTCTGGCGCTATGTCCTTCACCTTTACGGTTTTAGCGGGAATGCCTGCGACAATGTGGAAAGGCTCGACGGGCTTGGAGGCTACGCCCATGGAGCCCACCATGCCGTGCTCGCCCACGCGCACCCCGCTGAGCACGGTGGCGTGGTAGGTGACGCGCGCCCGCGGCCCAATCTCGGTGCGCATGTTG
>DATGGJ010000630.1:0-7826 GCA_035308585.1 Terriglobales bacterium | reverse complement strand
CCCTTTTCTTGGGAGGCGCTGGAGAAAGCCAGGGTGGATGTGCTCTTCCTGGCCACGCCCCATGAGGTGTCGCGCACGCTGGCGCCGCAGGCGGTGGAGCGCGGTCTCCGGGTGATTGACCTGAGCGGCGCCTGGCGCTTGAAACGCGAGCAACATCGAGCCATCTACGGCTTTTGCGACGCCGATCCGGACAGGGCCGACACTGTCGGCAATAGCGCCGTCTATGGACTGCCCGAACTGAATCGCGAGCGCATTGCCGGAGCGCAACTCGTGGCTAATCCTGGCTGTTACGCCACCTCGGTGATTCTGGCGCTGGCTCCTCTACTGCGGGCGGGCATGGTGGACCGCGAACGGGGCATAATTTCTGACTCCAAGTCCGGCGTTTCCGGGGCAGGCAAGGAGCCCAGCGCGCGCACGCACTTTGTATCGGTGGCCGACAACCTCTCCGCCTATTCGGTCTTTGGCCACCGCCACGTGGGCGAAATTCTGGAGCAACTGGGCCTGGAAGCGGCGGAGTTCACCTTCGCTCCCCACCTGCTGCCCATTCCACGCGGCATCCTGTCCACCATTTACCTGCGTTTGAGGCAACCGGCAACAAGCGGCGAGGTGGAGGCCTGCTTCCGCGAATTCTATGCCGGGCGGCCCTGGGTGCGCATTTTTGCCCCGCCCCAACTGCCGCAGATCCAGTTTTCGCTGCACAGCAATTACTGCGATATCGGCTTCTGCCTGGCGGATGACGGGCATCGGCTGGTGGTGATTTCCTGCGTGGACAACCTGCTGAAAGGCGCGGCCGGGCAGGCGGTGCAGAACATGAACCTAATGTATGGCTGGCGTGAGGAAGAGGGGCTGAATTGAAAGTTGTGGTCAAGATCGGAGGCGCGGCGCTGGAGAACGAGGCCACCCTGCGGGGCTGCGCCCGGGCGGTGGTGGAACTTGCTCGCGATGGTCACAAAATCGCGGTCGTCCACGGCGGGGGCTCCACGCTAACGCGCACCTTGCAGCATCTGGGCAAGGAAAGCTTGTTCGTGCACGGCTTGCGAGTGACCGATGCGGAAACGCGCGATGTGGCCCTGATGGTGCTGGCCGGAATCGTGAACAAGAAAGTGGTGGCCGCCATCAGCGCGGCGGGGCAGCCCGCGATCGGCCTGTGCGGCGGGGATGGCATGAGCTTCCGTGCCCGCAAGAAAGAGAACCAGGGCTGCGATCTTGGCTACGTGGGCGAAATCGCGGCCGTGGAGTGCCGCTGGCTGGAGGCAATCTGGAGTCAAGGCGGCATTCCGGTGATTGCCAGCCTGGCCCTGGGTTCCGACCGCGAGTACTACAACATCAACGCCGATCAGATGGCGGCCGCCTGCGCCATAGCCTGCCAGGCGAATGCCCTGATTTTTCTCACCGACGTAGTGGGAGTAAAAGGCGCCGACGGCGCTGTCATTCACTGGCTGGATGTGAAGCAGGTGCCGGAATTGGTGAAACAGGCGGTAATCGCGGGCGGCATGCTGCCCAAACTGGAAGCCTGTGGTCAGGCCCTGAAGCGCGGCGTGGGGCGGGTGCGCATTCTGCCCGCGGCGCAGGCGGAAGTGCTGGGGCAGTTCTATTTTTCCAGGCTGGAATGTGGTACCGAAGTGATTGGGGCGTGAAGGGCTCCGAAACGCAAGGTCCTTCGGCTCGGACGCGGATTGGCGTACTGCGTCCTCGCTCAGGATGACATTAAGTGTGGAAGGAGCAGGCGATGAGCAGTCAAGCAATTAACGCGGCCAGGATGGCGCCAACCGGGACAGGCAGGGCAACGCCGACTTTCTGGCCGCGCGACCTGGTGTCTATCCGGGATTTTTCGCCGCCAGAGGTGCGAGCGGTTCTGGACCTGGCTGGCCTCATCAAGCAGCGGCCCGCGGATTTTCGCGGCGCCCTGGCGGGCAAGCAGATGGTGCTTTTTTTCGAGAAGCCCTCATTGCGCACGCGCCTGACCTTTGAAGCGGGCATGGCCAGCCTGGGTGGAGTTTCCTTTTTCGTGGACCAGACCGCCAGCCGCCTGGGGGCCCGCGAATCGCTAAGCGACATCGCTCACAACCTGGAGCGCTGGGTGGACGTGGTGGTCCTGCGCACCTTCGACCATGCCACCGTGGAAACCATGGCGGCCCACGCCTGCATTCCCGTGGTCAACGCGCTCAGCAATGTGGAGCACCCTTGCCAGGCGCTGGCCGACTACTTCACCCTGCAGGAACGGTTCGGTGACCTGCACAAAATCAAGCTGGCGTATGTAGGCGACGGCAACAACGTCTCCCACTCGCTGTTGCTGACCTGCGCCTGTCTGGGTTCGACCATTCGCATGGCCACACCCCAGGGCTACGAGCCGGCGGCCCAGGTTCTTGCCGACGCGCGCGAGATCGCACGCGAAACCGGGGCCAGAATCGAATTGGGCTCAGACCCGGAAGCGGCGGTACACGGGGCGGATGCGGTTTACACCGACGTCTGGGCCAGCATGGGCCAGGAAAAGGAAGCGGCGAAACGGGCCGCGGTTTTTGCTCCCTACCAGGTCAATGAGGACCTGATGCATGGGGCGGCGGAGCACGCCGTGTTCATGCACTGTCTTCCGGCGCACCGCGGCGCCGAAGTCACTGATGCGGTCATTGATTCCCCTCGGGCCGTCGTCTTCGACCAGGCCGAGAACCGTCTGCACGTGCAGAAAGCCATCTTGTTATTGCTGCTGGGCGGCGGCATGAGCCGCTTCCCCAGAAGGAGCGCGCATGCCTGAAAAAGTAGTGCTCGCCTATTCCGGCGGGCTGGACACCTCCATCATCATTCCCTGGCTGAAGGAAAACTATTCCTATGACGTTGTTGCCATGGTGGGCGACGTCGGCCAGGGCGACGACATCGAGGCGGTGGTGGAAAAAGCTTACACCACCGGCGCCAGCAAGGTGGTGGTCGAAGACCTGCGCGAGGAGTTTCTCACCGGCTACATCTTCCCTGCTCTAAAGGCGGGCGCGGTGTACGAGCATAAGTACCTGCTGGGCACTTCCCTGGCGCGGCCGGTTATCGCCAGGCACCAGGTGGAAGTGGCGTTGCGCGAAGGGGCGACGGCCGTGGCCCACGGCTGCACCGGCAAGGGCAACGACCAGGTGCGGTTTGAGCTGGCTTACCAGGCGCTGGCCCCGCATCTGAAGGTGATTGCGCCCTGGCGGGAGTGGGACCTGAAGTCGCGCGAGGATTGCCTGGACTACGCCGAGCAGCATGGCATTCCGGTGGCCGCCAGCCGGGAGAAAATCCATAGCCGCGACCGCAATTTGTGGCACATCTCGCACGAGGGCGGCGAGTTGGAGGACGCGGGCAATGCGCCTCTGCCTACCACCTGGCAACTCACGCGCTCGCCGCAGCAGGCGCCCGACCGCGAAGAGCAGGTGGAAATCGGCTTCGAGCAGGGTGTGCCGGTGTCGGCAAACGGCATGGGGATGGACCCGGTGTCGCTTCTGGAACTGCTCAACGAGATTGGCGGACGCAACGCCATCGGCCGCGTGGACCTGGTGGAGAACCGCTTCGTCGGGATCAAGTCGCGGGGCTGCTATGAGACCCCGGGTGGCACGCTTTTGCTGGCCGCGCACCGCGAACTGGAAGCCCTCTGCCTGGAGCGCGACCTGATGCACTTCAAACAGCAGATGGCGCTGAAGTACGCCGAACTCGTCTACTTCGGGCTGTGGTTCACGCCCCTGCGCGAAGCCCTGGACGCCTTCGTGGAGAGCACGCAGAAGGAGGTCACGGGCAGTGTGGCTTTGAGCCTCTACAAAGGAAACGTCGCGATTGCCAGCCGTCGCTCGGAACATTCGCTCTACCGCACCGACCTGGCCGCGTTCACCATGGGCGACAGCTACGACCAGAAGGACGCTGCCGGCTTCATCCGTATCCTGGGCCTCCCATCGCGCTCGCGCAGCCAGGCACGCATGGAGGTGGCGAAATGAAGATGTGGTCGGGGCGTTTCCGCCAGCCGCTGGATGCGCAGTTTGAACGCTGGCAGCGGTCGCTTCCCTTCGACCAGCGGCTGCTGGCCCAGGAGCTGGCCGCCAGCCGGGTCCATGCCCAGGCGCTGCAGAAGGCGGGAATCCTTTCCGCGAGCGAACTCAACGCCATAGTCGAAGGCCTGGCTCAGATAGCGGAAAAGGCCGCCGCCGCGCCGGATTTTCTGGACGACGAAGCGGCCGAAGACGTGCATCATTTCGTGGAAAGAAGACTGGTGGAGCTGATTGGCGAAAGCGGCTACAAGCTGCACAGCGGGCGCAGCCGCAATGAGCAAATCGCCACCGACCTGCGCCTTTATGTGCGCCATAGCGCTGACCAGGCACGCGAGCAGATCGCCGACCTGATTGACGTGCTGCTGGCGCGAGCCCAGCAGGCCGGCGGCGCCGCCATCCCCTCCTATACCCACCTGCAAAGGGCTGAGCCGGTCCTGGTGGCCCACTGGCTGCTGGCATACGTGGAAATGCTGTTTCGCGATGGGGAACGGCTGGCCGATTGCCGCAAGCGCGCCAATCTGTGCCCGCTGGGTTCTGGCGCAGTGGCCGGAGCCACCCTGCCGCTGGACCGGCAGCGCATGGCGGAACAGCTGGGCTTCGATGCCCCCACCCATAACAGCCTGGACGCCACCACCGACCGCGATTTTGTCCTGGAGTTCGTGAATGCGCTCTTGCTCCTCAGCCTGCACCTGAGTCGCTGGGCGGAGGAGATGCTGCTGTTCTCCAGCCAGGAGTATGGCTTCATCTCGCTGCCGGAAAAATACTCGACCGGCAGCAGCGCCATGCCGCAGAAAAAAAATCCCGACCTGCTGGAGCTGGCGCGAGGCAAGGCCGGGCGCATCGGAGGCGACTTCAACGCCCTGGCGCTGGTTCTGAAGGGCCTGCCCTTGGCTTACAACAAGGATTTGCAGGAAACGCAGGAACCGCTGTTCGATGCTGCCGAAACCATCCTCTCCCTGCTGCCTCTGGTGTCGGGATGGATGCGCGAAGTGGAGTTCAATTACACCCGCATGCAGGAAGCGGCGCAATCAGGTTTTCTCAATTCCTGGGCGGCGGCCACCTACCTGGCCGAGCGCGGCGTGCCCTTCCGCCGGGCACACGAAAAAGTGGGCAACGCGGTGCGCCTCTGCCTGGAAAAGGGTTGTGAGTTGCAGGAGCTGTCGCTGGAGGAATTACGGCAGTTCAGTCCGGAGTTCGAGCAGGATGTTTATGCTCGTCTGTCCGTAGAGAGCGTGCTGGGGATACACAACGTGCATGGTGGCACGGCGCCGGCGCGGGTGAAGCAGGCAATCGCGGCATGCAAAGAGAAATTGGCGGCGATGCGCGAGGGGGCCCATGCACACGCGTGATGCCGTCCTGGCCGACGCCCAGGCCATTCACGACCTCATCGCCGCTTACTCGGGCGATGGCACTCTGCTGCCTCGTCGCCTGGCGGAGATCTGCGAAAACATCCGTGACTTCGTGGTGGCGGAGGTGGCGGGGGAGATCATCGGTTGCGGCGCCCTGCACCTTTACGGACCGCATCTGGCCGAGGTGCGTTCCATCGCCGTCTACCCTCACCACCGCGGCAGCGGGGCAGGCCGGCAACTGGTGGAGGCGCTGCTGCGTGAGGCCGAGCGCCACCGCGTGAGCTGCGTTTGCCTGTTCACGCGCATTCCCGATTTTTTCTCCCGTCTGGGATTTTCCGTGGCCCCGCGCGAGCATCTGCCGGATAAGGTCTACAAAGACTGCTGCAATTGCCCCCGCCTCCACTGTTGCGACGAAGTTCCCATGACGCGCGGGCAAGCGCCCAAGTTCGCCATCCTGCCGCGTCCCCTGATAGCGGTCCACATCCCCGTCGTCATTCAACCGCTGGAAGGAGAGTAAGGTTCAAGGTTTCAAGGTTTCAAGGTCAACGTTTCAAGGTTTCAAAGCGGCGAGGGCGAGTTGCAGTTTGCCATTCGCGGGAACAGGGGTGGCGCCCACCTGGCTGGCCACCCAGGCGCCCACACGGTTAGCGGCCTCGTTCATCTCCTGTGGTGACGCTCCACGCAAATGATGGTGCACCAGGGTGGCGGTGAAGGCATCGCCTGCGCCGACCGTGTCCGCCACCGGCACGCGAAATCCAGGGTGCTCAACCGCGCCTTGCTGGCTCACCAGCAGGCTGCCGCAACGGCCGCGGGTGACGCACACCAGCCTGGCTCCGGACCTGCGCAGAAGCGCCTCGGCCGCGGCCCGCTCACTGGTAAATGCGGCCCCGAGCAGGCGGCTCATAACCGGCAGTTCGTCGTGATTCAGCTTGATGATGCCGGCCAGAGGCAGGGACTCCGCCAGCACTTCCTCGGAATAGAACGGTGGCCGCAGATTGACGTCAAAAACTCGCAGCGTTTCCGGCCGAGTGGCCCGCAGGAATTGCAGGATGGTTTGGCGGCTCGCGGGCGAACGCTGCGCCAGCGACCCGAAGCAGACCGCATCAGCCCTCTCGGCCAATTGCTTCCACTCGGTAGTCCACTGCAGAAAATCCCAGGCCACGGGCCGGGAAATCTCGAATTGCGGCTGGCCGGCCACATCTACCTGCACCTGCACCGTGCCGGTGGGATGATCGGGATCGCACTGCAGGTATTCGGTGGCGGAACCCAGCCGGCGCAACCTGGCGAAAGCCTCCCGCCCCAACTCGTCATTTCCCACGCGGCTGGCTACAATGCCTCGTTCGCCGAGCAGGTTGGCAAAGTAGGCGAAATTGGCCGGCGCTCCTCCCAGTTGACGGCCGCCGGGCAGCAGGTCCCAGAGAATCTCGCCCAGTCCGATGATAGTGTGCCTTTGCCCTTCCACAAAACCTCAAGAGCATTGCTGACAATGAGCAGACACGTTAGTTCACGCAGCCCGGCCAAGGCAAGCGCCATGGCCACTTTCAGAATGAAAACGACGAATCAGAAAGGGCGCGCAATGTCCATTTGGCCAGGGGCCCAGGGGATGGCCGGTTGGACGCTGCCCTTGGCCTCCGGTCATCTTGCCGGAAGATGTACCGGGTAGGAAGCTATGAGTTGCTCCCGCGCCGAGACTCTCGGCCGTGCGCCCCGGCCAAATAGCCGGTGTGACATTCCTCATCTGGGGGGCATATGAAGACTCTTCTGCTCGCGATCTGGGCCGACGATACCGCCAGTGATCTTCCCGAATATGCCGTCGCCGTGGTGGTGCTAACCGCCATCATGATGGTGATGAAATCGCTGGATATACACGGCAGCGACCTGCTGGCGGATATGGGTATCAAGACCGGCAGCGTGGTGCGCTAGTAAAGCCGGAGCCGACCCGCTCGGGACACCCCTGGGCAAACTTGTGCCTTGTTGCGCCGCACTTCAGGGTTTCACGCCCAACTGCCACAATAAGAAACTGAGTTCGTCGCTATCGTCCTCGATCTGCTTGCTCACTGGACGGCCCTCCGAGTGCCCCTCGGTCGTATCGTAGTGCAGCAGGATGGGATAGCCCGACGCGCTGGCCCATTGCATCAGCGCGGCCATCTTGCGGGCATGCAGCGGGGCCACTCGTGTATCGGAGTCTCCGGTCTCGAAAAGCACCGCCGGATACTTCCTTCCTTTCTCGACATGCTGGTAAGGCGAGTAGGCGTAAAGATACTTGAACTGCGCGGCATCATCGGCGGAACCGTACTCCGGTATCCAGAACCTGGCTACGAGGAATTTCTGGTAACGCAACATGTCGAGCAGGGGGTAGCCGCAGATGATGGCGCGGTAAAGCTCGGGCCGCTGGGTCATGGCCGCTCCCATCAGCAGGCCGCCGTTGCTGCGGCCTTCAATCGCCAGCCGCGACGGGTTGGTGTAATGGTTCTGG
>DATGGJ010000629.1:0-11018 GCA_035308585.1 Terriglobales bacterium | reverse complement strand
TACCTTCTCCAGGTTCGTGCGCATCTCTAAATCGGTATGGCGGTTGTTGTAGACTCCGGTCGCCCATTCAGTCCTTTCACCGCTGCTGAAGATAGGCCTCGGCATCTCGAATTCCCGCAGTTCACCCACCAAAGGCATGGCCGCGCTCTCCATGCCCCTGCCACCGGCCGCGGCATCCAATTCCTTTCCCAGCGCCAATATCGTGTCCAGAGAAACCAGTCGCTGGCCATCGAGGTCGGAGCGAAGCTTTTTTGCCAGCTCCTCGTGTATCTGCCGAGCTTCCGGACTGGACTGTGGCGGACCAGCCAGCAACTCAATGATTTCATCTTGGGAGCACGCCGGTTTGCCGGTCGCGGCCTGCATCAGTTCCCGCAAAGAGCGGCGGCCCGCGTCAAACAACTGGGTAGCCGAGGTAATTTTGCTGAATGGAGCCGTGACCTGTTGCCAGGAATTGTTCAGTGACCCCTTCGGGATCTGCCCCTGCCGTGCCAGAATCTGCCAAAGTCCTACGTTGCTCTGAAAGATCCCCATGGCGTTTCCGCGCAGGGTGACATCGGAAATTCGATCCAGACCCTCCGCAATTGCCAGAAAGCGCGCTATAGAGGCGTTATCCAGCTCCGGAAACTCCGAAAAAATAAGGTATTGATCGCTGAACTTTGCGTACCTGCGGGCCAGCAAACGCACCGTTTCCTGGGTCAGGCGGCGCCCGGGCGGACGCTCAGCATCCAGTTCGCTCAGCAACAGGTAGATTTGCAGCGGCCCGTCATCCGTTTTCGCGCGGCTGGCTCCAACCAGCGCCTCCACCAATTGCTCGGGAGTTGTCCAGCGGGCCGCTTGTTTCCCCAGGCGGTGGACGATCTTCGAATCGGTTTTCTGACGAAAGATCTCTTTCCAAATTTCCAGGCTGCCCGGTACCTGTGGCTCCCCGTTCGGCCCCAGGCGGAGACGAGTCACCAGCAGTAACAGACCCGGGTTGGGGCGAAAGGCCCCTTTGTAGGCGTCAGGAAATGGATCCCGTCCCCGCAGCGCCTGGTAGAAACGCCGCAACCGGTGCGGTTCGGTGAAATAGGCCTGCCGCGTCCGACTGGTGCGCGATAACACATCGAAGTAAGCCGCCAGCCAGCCCTCGTCTTTGGTCAGTAAGCGCGGCACAAATTGCCTTGGCGAAGCCGGGCTTGCGCCCACCAGGTCCCTCCACGCCGGTTCCGCGGCAGTTCCTCCCGGCACCACCACCCGGCCCGAGCGAATCACTACATGAGTTCCATAGAAGTCAAGCGCCGCCGAGGCGGACATGAGCTTGTTGAGTCCCGGAGACCGCTTCAGCGCCAGCCTGGTCTCGGGATCAACTTGAGAAAGGGCCACATAAAGGCGCGACAGCGCTGGGTCGTCCAGCAGCGCATCCAGCAGCGTGTTCGTCTCCACTCCGCGAATGGACGTCCAATCTTTCTCGCCGAATAGTATCGGGACGGGAGATCCAGGAAATGGGTACACAAAGGGCTTGCCGGCATGCAGATCGTCTTCCAGGTCCACCAGCGGGAAGCCGGCGTCAATGGTGAGGAAGGCCCTTTCGGGATTTGCGGTCTCCAATGCTGTGCCGCAACCTTGCCGGAAGCGGTAGCCCAGAATGTGCAGCAGGGGTGGCGCTTGCTCGCAATTGGACACGCGAATCACGCCCCCCGCCCCGGCCAGCTTCGTCAATTCCCTGGCCTGTTGCACATAGCGGATCAACAGCACGAGATATTCGGTAGGCGGGCCCGGTTTGTCCTGCCACCCCTGATAACCATGGGTGATCACATTGCGGGCCAAAAGCGGCAGCACGTCTTCCGCCGGGACCTGCTGGCTGATCGCCGCCATCCGCAGGAAAGAGTGCAGGGGGCCGGGAATGGTGACGGTTACCGCTTCCGCGGGTGGCGCTGTCGCTTCCTTGTCCGTGGCCCGTGCACAGGGAGAGCCTAGGCAGGCGAAGATCAGGAGAAGAACAAACGCGGGTCTACAGCGGAACTTCATGGCTGGAGCCTCTACAGACCTTTGCAGACCTTTTGCAACCAGTCTTGCTCAGATAGCAACGAAGCCATCGTCGCCATCACGGTGATTGGCCCGGACCCCAAAGATCGCGACGGTTGCGATCTTTCATTGAAATCGGGAGAACGCCTGATCTTGCACGCCCTTTTGGCGTTCCCGCCTTTGCGTCGGGCAAGAATATATGATTTTCTTCTCCTAACGCAAATTCCATCCCCCGCCGCTTGCCCCGGGCATCGCCTTGTGATCTTTGTCACAGATGGCTGTGACCACAGCCATCGCCGGCCGGACGCCCGAAGCTTATCTTCGTGTTCAGATTGGGGAGGACAGGGGCGATGGCGGAGCTGAAGAAATGCTGGCGGCAAAAAGTGGTGGCCGAGATGACGGCCGTCCACCTGCAGCAGTTCGCCCGCGAGATGGGCTCCTCGCTGAGCACGCCCGACGCGCTGCTCTTCCTCAACGAGCACGGCCGCGCTTATGAAATGTGGAAGCAGATGATGAAGGCCGGCGAGGAATACATAAAGTCCAAGCTGCAGGAATCCCACCGCCGGGCGGCGGCGCGGCCATCCATCCCCCACATGCAGCTCCCCCCGTCGGTAGTCCGGAGCCGGTAGTCGGCAGTTGCGCGTCAGTCAAAACTCAGTAGGTCACCAGCACCACCCAGTAGGCACCGGCGGGATATTTGCGGGTGCGGGCGAAGCAGGCGCCGACAGCGAAGGCCTGGGCGTTGCGCTGGCGGGCGAGGACTGCCGCTTCCGGAGGAAGCACCTGGGGCTCGGTGGAAGTAAACGTGGCTGCCTGGCGCACGTCGGGCAGGCGCATGGCCAGCCGGGGGTCGAGCTTATCGTGGTGGGCCATGCTGCAGGCATCCTGGCGCAGCGCGGAAACAAAGCGGCGCCCCAGGCTGGGCAGCCCGGCTCGGCCGCGCAACTCGCTCACCCGTCCGGCTACGATCTCTTCCACCCCCGCGCCGGAATATTCGGCGAAGGTGCGGGCAAAATCCTCGGTCACCCAGATGTTGCCGCCGCGAGCCACCACCCCGACGCCCACCGCGTTGTAATCGGGACTGAGAATATTGGCGCGATGGCCCGGCGAGTGCATGAATCCCTGGTGCGCGCCCTCGGCGCTCTGGTTCAGGCCGACATTCTCGCCGTCGCGGTCGAAATGCAAGCCGGTGGCGGCCAGGCGCTCGCCCGCCGCCGGCTCGCCGCTCAGCTTGTGCGAGAGTCTCTGGCGCGAAGCCATGAGCTGGGAATGGGCGCGAGCCGCTTCCTGCAGCTGCGCGTTGGCCTCCAGCGCCGGTAATCCGCGCTCGGTGCGGGCCTGGTTGAGCAGTTCGAGAATCTGCTGTTCCGCGGCCTCGTCATAGCGTGGCGTGGCCGCCAGGCCGGCAAGTCCCCTGAGGAAAACTGCCATCCCACAGAGGAAAACAAGCAAGCTCTTCATAAGCTGTTGGATACGAGCAGCACTTTTCCCTTTTCTTCGCCCCACCACAAATACTACAATCCTGCCATACTCGCGGGGGGAATGGTATGGGCTCGGTGGTACTGACGGCAATTGTTTTCGCGGTGGCAGGCGGGGCGCTGGCTTGGGTGCTGGCCCGCGCGCAGGCCACGGCGTTGCGCCAGCGTCTGCACGATGTGGAGCAGCAATTCGCCGCCGCAGGCGCTGAATTGAAAGCCCAATCCGCCGCCAATGCCGACCTGCGGCAGCGAGTGGCCCAGCTCGAATCCGACCTGAAACATACCCGGGAAAACGCCGAGGAAAAGCTGCGCCTGCTCAGCCAGGCCAAGGACGAGCTCAGCAACGCCTTCAAGGCGCTTTCGGCCGAGGCGCTGAAATCGAACAATGAATCGTTCCTGCAGCTGGCGCGCGAGAGCCTGCAGAAATTTCAGGCGGGCGCCCAGGGCGATTTGGAGAAGCGCGAACTGGCGGTGGCGGAACTGGTTTCGCCGATCAAAGACACGCTGGAGAAGTTCGACGCCCACATCCGCCAGGTGGAAAAGGAGCGCGGCACCGCTTACGGGCAGTTGAGCGAGCAGGTGAAGTCGCTGCGCGAAACTCAGGAAAGCCTGCGCGACCAGACTGGCAAGCTGGTGCAGGCGCTGCGTGCGCCCTCGGTGCGCGGGCGCTGGGGCGAAATCCAGTTGCGGCGCGTGGTGGAAATCGCAGGCATGCTTCCCTACTGTGATTTCCAGGAGCAGGCCACGGTGACCACGCCCGAAGGGCGGCTGCGCCCCGACCTGGTGGTCAAGCTGCCCGGAGGCAAGAACCTGGTGGTGGACGCCAAGACCCCGCTGGCCGCCTATCTCGAAGCCATGGAGGCGCAGGATGAGGACTTGCGCCGCGCCAAGCTCGCCGACCACGCCCGCCAGGTGCGCGACCACATGGTTAAGCTCGGGTCGAAGTCCTATTGGGAGCAGTTCGAACACACCCCCGAGTTTGTGGTCATGTTTCTGCCGGGTGAAACCTTTTTCAGCGCCGCCCTGGAGCAGGACCCGTCGCTGATTGAATCGGGAGTTTACGAGAAAGTGATTCCGGCTTCACCCACCACGCTGATTGCCCTGCTCAAGGCGGTGGCGTACGGCTGGGGGCAGGAGCGGATCGCCCGCAGCGCGCAGCAGATCAGCGCTCTGGGCAAGGAACTGCACGAGCGCCTCCGCCACCTGGCGCGCCATTTCGAGGACGCGGGCAAGGGTCTGGATAAAGCGGTGGAGTGCTACAACAAAGCCATCGGCTCGCTCGAAGGACGGGTGCTGGTTTCGGCGCGCAAGCTGAATGAGCTGACGGCTTCCGCCGCCGCGGAAATTCCCGAACTCGAACCGATCGAGACCACGGCGCGAACCCTGCAGATTGATTTCGACGAAGAAGAGGCCGGCGCCAATGGGAATTTGGCGGCCACTTCCGCCAAGGCGGGCTAGCCGGAGCGGTGTAGCGCCGCGAAACGAGCCAGTTGGCCCGCCTGCATCCGGCGCCGCCCGCCCTGTGACATAATTTCTGCCCATGAAAACGTCAGGCATGCTCTTTGCTGCCCTGCTGCTCCTTGCTGCTCCGCTGCTCGCCCAGCCCTCCACTCCCCAGGACCTGGTTAAACAGGGCGATAAGCTCAGCCGCGAAGGCAAGCAGGACCAGGCGCTCGAACTCTACCACCAGGCCATGCAGGCTTCGCCCAATCTTTATGAAGCCCACTTCGGCGCCGGCGCCGCCCTCGACCTGAAGGGTGAATACACCCAGGCCCGCCGCGAATTTGCCAAGGCCATTGACCTCGCCCCGCCGCCATCCAAGGCTCAGGCCTTTCGCGCCATGGCCGTCTCCTATGCCTTCCAGCGCGATTCGGGCCAGGCCGCCAAATATGAAGAGCAGGCTTTCAATTTGCATCTCGCCGCCAAGGATTACACCGCGGCGGCGGAGACTGCCGACGAACTGGCCCGCATCTACCTGGAATCGGGCGACGTGGATAACGCGGAACTGTGGTACAGGAGAGGACATGAGACCGCGTTCGTAAACAAGAACATGAATCCCGCCGAGAAGGATTTGTGGAACTTCCGCTGGGAGCACGCCCAGGCCCGCATTGCCGCCCGCCGCGGCCGCCATTCCGAGGCGGAAAAACACGTGGCCGCCGCCAAGACCATTCTCGATAAGGGCGGCAATCCCAACCAGCAGCGCTTCTTTCCCTACCTCCAGGGCTACGTGGCCTTTTACGCCAACGACTACAAAGGCGCGATTGCCGATTTACGGAACGCCGACCAGCAGGATCCCTTCATCCTGGCCCTGCTGGCCCAGGCCTGCGAAAAATCCGGCAGCCCGGAGCAGGCCATGAATTACTACCGCCAGATTCTGGCCATCAATATTCACAACCCCACCAACGCCTTTGCCCGCCCCCTGGCGCAACAAAAATTGGCTCGGGCCACGGACTAAGTCATTACCGCCGTGTTTGGCGCCATTGCCGCCTGCCTTATCTTCACCTCGCCCACCCTCTACGGCCTGGCGACACCGTGTGGTGCCCCGGCGGCAATCTGCTAAGATTGACTTCGAGTCTCCCCTTGTAATCCACTTGCCACAGTGGGGCTATAGCTCAGCTGGGAGAGCGCATCGTTCGCAACGATGAGGTCGTCGGTTCGATCCCGACTAGCTCCACCATTCCTAGAAGCAGCCCGAACCAACCCGCAAGGACAGTGATTTTCATCACGCCCGCGTGACTCAGCCGAACTCTTGACATGCCCGCATTTCAAGGCGCAGAATTCCCGCCGCTGAAGGAGGCACGCTATGGCGATACTTTGGTGGATCATCGTGGGTCTCGTAGCAGGTTGGGCCACCGGCAAAATCATGGGCGGCGCGGGCTACGGGTTCATCATGGATATTGTCGTCGGCATCATCGGAGCGCTGATCGGCGGCTTTATCGTGAGCCGCTTGGGTCTCGCCGCAAGCGGCGGCATGATCTATACGATCATTGTCGCGATTTTCGGCGCGATCATCCTCACGCTCATCGTCCGCCTCATCACCGGAAAAAAACCTGCCTAGCCCGAGGATTGAGGTGGACGTGAAGCTCTTTAGAAAGACAGCGAGGGCCCCCAAACCCGCCGCCTAACCCACTCGTTCCCAAAAAGATTCCACAATGGGGGTAAGAGACGAGCGCGCCGGAATCACTCGTTTTTGGCGACGATGAACGGATTGGGAAATCATTGACGACGGCGGCCCGGGAAAGCCGGCAGCCAGCCCTTAAAACCCTGATTTTTTCCACGCTCGCCAATCCGCCTCAACCGCCTTCGCCATCTGCTTGGCGGAGTTGTGCAGCCATCCTCTTGGTTGGCTTTTGAGATGCCGCTGGATTTCCCGCGAGGCAGCCGGCGTGCCTAAGTGAACGTTGGCCGTCTCCGCGCCCATCGCTCGCAGAAGCTTCAATTCATCGCGGTCAGCCGGCATGGCTTGCAGTTCCAGGCGGCAGCAATGCGGCGAAAGGCGCCTCACAATCCACTTCCCGCGAAGCTGAACAAAAGGATCCGCGCAGCGCACCGCCCGCGAAACGATGGTCGGGTACATGATCTCGGGAGCGCCGTTGTCTTCCCCCACCCAGTAGCACGAGGAAGGAGCCAGGGCTTTCGCCTCGCGGGCAATCCGGCCGCCGTGCCACTCGGCGATGGCTACCAGCCGTTCATGCCCCAGGCTGCCCAGCCCGGCTATCCGGCGCACAATCTTGCAGCGCAAATCCTTTTCCGGCAGCAGGTGTTGCAGCGCGTCGGCTGCGCTCAGCGGAATGCTGCCCTTTACCAGCTCCAGAGAATCCATTTTCTTCCAGAAATGCACCGGATCACGCAGTTCCCCCAGGGCTATCCGGCGCAGCCAATCGTTCTCCTCTTCGAGCACATAAGGCTGACCACCATTTTTCATGCCTTCTATGTAGCCGTCCATTATCGCTTCGCAGGCCGACTTCTTGTTTATCGCGAGATGCTTTTCCTCGATTGCCACGGCGGCGCTGGCCGCCAGCCGAACCAGATCGTTGGCATACGGCATCTCGTAGGCCTCGTCGAAATCATTGATTCCCCAGATGAGGCGGCCCTCGGCATCCCGCCAGGTCCCGAAGTTCTCCACGTGCAGGTCGCCCACCGCGAGCACCTTCGGCGCTGTCACCAGATCGGAGCAGACTTCAGGCCAAACCTGCACCCAGCGGTAGAACGTAGCCCGCAGAAACATGAACAGGCTTTCCTTCATGTGCTGGTGCTTCAGGTCCAGATCAGGCTCCAGCACCTCCGTGTGCCGGCGGAGCCAGTCTTCGTATTTGCGGGTGGATTTGACGATATTCATGGCCGCTCAGGCCAGCGACAATAGAGCGGCGCTCAGGCGGAAGTCAAACAGTTCTCCGGAACTAGGGCCGCTCCGCCCGCTGGCCGCTACGGTTGCGAACCGCCTCCGGCTACAGGGAATGCCGGCCCAAACTGGGATGGCCGCCGAGCAACGGAGCAGGGCACCGCGCCGGCCGGCCGAGGATTTCCCGCACCGCCAGCTGGATGACGGCGCACAGTTCTCTGCTGTACTTGATTGGCCGCCGCTGCCGGAGCGCGGCTTTCGCCTCTTCTGCATTGAACCACGTGGGATTGCGAAGCGGCTCCTCCGGCGCGCCGGCGCGCCGCACTTCCAGCAGGAAAGCCTTTACCGCAAATTCACGTACTCCACGTTTTTTCCAGAACACCCCCTTCGAGTGCAGGTAAACGTGAAAATACGCCCGGTCAACAGTTCCAACTGCTCCCGCCTCTTCCAGCGCCTCATTGGCGGCAGCTTCGCTGGGCGAAAGGTGAGGCTCAATCCCTCCTTTGGGAAAGGTCCACCTTCCGCCATCAGTGTTCACCAGAAGGAATTCGATTCCTGCAGTACCCCGGCGGTAGCACACTGCGGCGACCTGATACGGAAGCCTTGCGCTTAGTCGGTAGGATACGGCGCCCATCTCGCTGGTAATACTCAGCCTATGACTCCTATGTTGCGCCCAGGTAAAGCAATTGTGAATCTTTCATCAATTCCGCGGTGTTACTAAAGGTGGTGCCCCCGGACCTTCTTTTCTCGCCATTCATCAATCTGTAACACCAGTTGTGTATATAGAAAGCATGAATGCTCCGTGTTTCGACACGGTGATTCTTTCCGACCTCCACCTGGGCTCGGAAGTAAGCCGTGCCCAAGCCGCGCTGGCCATGCTGAAGGGACATTCCTTTCGCCGCCTTATCCTCCTGGGAGACATCTTCTGTGATCTGAATTTCCGCCGCTTGAAGAAAGAGCACTGGCAGTTCCTTTCCTATATCCGCAAGCTTTCCAATCCCAAACGGGGCGTTGAAGTGGTGTGGGTGGAAGGCAACCACGACCAGGGGCTTTCCGAGGTCATGTCCCACCTGGTTGGGGTGGAGGTCTATCAGGAATACGAATGGAACTTTTGCGGCCTGCGGCATGTCGCCATCCACGGCCATCAGTTCGATCGCTTCACCATCAACAACGTCGTGCTTTCCCGCGCGCTCACAACTTTGTATCTCGCTGTGCAGAAGCTGGACTCGCGCCGCCAGGGCACGGTACGCCTGCTGGAGCGGCTGGACACCAGATGGTTGCGTTTAACCAGCAAGGTGGCCAATGGGGCTTTTGCGCACGCCAAAAGCCGCAACGCGGAGCGCGTGTTTTGCGGACACACGCACGAACCTCTGCGGCTGAAAAACGGCGGCATCGAGTACTTCAATACCGGCTGCTGGACCCAGCCCAGGGCCACTTACGTCACCATTGATAAGGAAGGAGTACAAATCTGTGAATACCACGAGCGAATTGACCATAGTGATCCCGGCCAAGAACGAGGCCACCCTGCTGCCGAAGCTGCTGACCTCGCTTACGCAACAGGATTTCCCGCGGATGAGGAATACGAAAGTGTACCTGGCTGACGCCGGTTCTACGGACGGCACCCCGGAAATTGCCCGCGGCTTCGCGGCTCGGCTCAATCTTGAGGTCATTGCGGGCGGGCTGCCGGCCGCCGGCAGGAACAACGGCGCGCGGCTGGCGGTTACCCCCTACGTGCTCTTTATTGACGCTGATATCGAACTCGCCGACCCTACCCTCATCCGCCGCTCCCTGTACAAAATGCGGCGCCACCAGCTGCATTGCCTGACCACGAATATCTCCTGCCCCCAGGGGAGTCCCCTCGACCGCCTGCTTTACTGGGGCAACAACCTGATGCAGCACCTTTCCCGCCTGAACCGGCCCTTCAGCACCGGAATGTTCATGCTGTTTGACCGCGCCCGCTTTGAGCAGCTGGGCGGCTTCCACGAGGGGGCGTTGTTCGCGGAAGACTACATGCTTAGCAAGAAAGTGCAGCCAAAATGTTTCGGCATCGTTCGCGGCAGCGTCGTCACCACCAACCGGCGTTTCCGCAAAATGGGCCACTTCCGCATTGTGCGCCTGTTTCTGCGCACAGCCCTGAACACCTGGAACGACAGCTTCTTCCTGCGCGATCACAAATACTGGCATTCCGAAGCTTAGAACGTGGCCGCATCGCCCGCGCGCACGGGGGGCGTGCCGTATTTGTTCCAAAGGCTAACCTCCAGGCCATTCGCTTCCACTATGGCCTTGTACAGCTCCGCGCTTCCCCGCGCTCTGCGCTCCTGCGTCGCCGGGTTCATGGCATACAGGCCGAATCTTAGCCTCCAGCCTTCGCTCCACTCAAAATTGTCAGTCAGCGTCCAATGGAAATACCCGCGAATGTCCTGACCTTCGCCAATTAGGTCGTGCAGTTCCTTCACCGCATTCACGATCAACCAGGGTCGTATGTTGTCGGCGGCATCGGGCACACCGTTTTCCAGAATGTAGATGGGTTTCTTCAAACGCGAAGCCCGCTCAGCGGCGCAGCGAAGTGCGCGTGGGTAAGCTTCCCCGTACGCATTGTCTGTCCCCTGATCGCCTTGCGGCGCCTCCGGCGGCACAAACGCGCGCCCAAACAGCTGCGACCCGTAGCTGGTATCGAACGCCACGTGGAAACGGCTATAAACGTTCAGACCCACGAAGTCACAGGTTCCCCGCGCCTGGGCCAGGTCGCCGTTGGCCAGCGAAAGAGGAAAGCCCATTCCTCCTTCCTCAATCACGCGCAGAAAGCTGTTGTTGAACAACTCTCCCGCCAGGCTGGCGACCAGCCGGTCCAGTTTTCCGCCGGAGCTGGCTGGCTGGAAAACAACATAGTTGTGCGCCCAGCCCACCTGAGCCGACTCTTGCAGTTGGTGGATGGTGTGGTACGCGCGGGCGTGTGCCCGTCCCATGCTGCTCAAAACTCGAACAGCGCTTAATAACTCCCCCTTGTGGCCAGGAGGGAATTCGCCCAGCACGTAGCCCAGGGCTGCATACACGTTGGGCTCATTGAAGGTGACCCAATCGCAACAAAAGTCGCCCAGCTCGCCCACAACTCTTTGTGTGAAGCGGGCAAACAGTTCTACCGCCCGCTTCCCCATGAATCCCCCCAGCCGTTCGAACCAGAGCGGATGGGAAAA
>DATGGJ010000628.1:0-7437 GCA_035308585.1 Terriglobales bacterium | reverse complement strand
AAGGAATGGAGTCCGGAGGCGGACAAGTTCATAGCCGCCCGTTATTCCCCCGGGGATTTGAGCGGCAAAGGGGCATGTAAGCAGGATCTGCTGACGCAGTTCGGGATCACCGACGGCAATGTGAAGCTGCCGGTGATCGGCATTGTTTCCCGATTCGCAGCGCAGAAGGGATTCGATCTCATTTCCCAGGTCATGGACCGGTTGGCGCGGGAAGAGATGATCGTGGTGGCGCTGGGGGCGGGCGACAAGGAATATCAGGACATGTTCCTGCGGCTGCACAAGCAGTATCCGCAAAAGATCGCGGTGAAGGTGGCCTACGACAACGCCCTGGCGCACAAGATTGAGGCGGGAAGCGACATGTTCCTGATGCCCTCGCGTTACGAGCCCTGCGGCCTGAACCAGATTTACAGCCTCAAATACGGCACCGTGCCGATCGTGCGCGCTACCGGCGGCTTGGACGACACTATCGAGAACTGGGACCCGCGCACCGGCCGGGGAACGGGATTCAAGTTCAGCGAATACACCGGCGAGGCGCTGCTGGATACGGTGAAGCTGGCTCTGAAAGCTTATCAGGACCGCGAGGCGTGGCAGAGGCTCATGCGCAACGGGATGGGCAAGGATTTCTCCTGGAACGCTTCGGCGCGCGAGTACGTGCGGGTGTACGAGCGGGCGCGGCAACTGCGCACAATCAACGCCGCCTAGCGGCTTCGCAGGCGAGGTGGCGTGCCCACCGAACCTGCCGCGGCGCCAACCTCACTTACGGGTCGCCAAACCAGTGGGCGTAGCCGGCGTGGCGTAGGGCGACTGGTCAACCTTGGCCAGGCCGCTCGAGTTCACGGCAAATTCGGAGAGGTTGGCCGAAAGTCCATTTCCCACAAACACGAAGTTGCCGGAAACGTCAGCGGCAACAAATACAGGGCTGCGTCCCACCGGAACGGGGGATCCTGCGGCTGGGGATGGCACCCCACTCGGACTAAGTGCAAAGGTGGAAAGCGTGTTCGATCCCTGATTAGCCACGTAAATAAACTCGCTCCCAGGGGCGGCAGCGATGGAAATGGGCCCGGTTTCCGCGGCGAAGGGAGACCCAGGAATAGGAGTAAGGCTGCCATTGGCAGCGACAGCGAAGCCGGAGATGGTATTGGAGAGCAGGTTGGCCGTGTACAAGAACTTGCCGGAGGCATCCATGGCAATCGAGTTGGGATTGCTGCCGCCGACCGGGAACGGCGAGCCGGGAATGGCGGTCAGTCCGCCGGTGGTGGTATCAACGGCGAAGGCAAAGACCGCGTTGGAGGTGGAATCGGCGGCATAGAGCACGTTGGAAGATGAAATTACGAGGGAAACGGGGGATCTGCCGCAGGAGAAAGGCGAGCCGGAGACGGGATTCAAGTTTCCGCTGCGTGTATTGATGGAGAAAACAGAAAGCGTGCCCGAGCCGCCATTGGCCACAAAAAGCTCGTTGCCATCGGAACGGAAGACCAGGGAAGTGGGATTGGTGCCGGTTAAAACCCGCGGCGGGACTTCATTAAGCGTTCCGGCTGCGCCATTGATGGTGAAAAGTGCGACGTCGCCTTCGCCGGTATTGGCCACATAGGCGAACTTTCCCGAGGGGTGAACCGCAATCGCGGTAGGAAAAACGCCCGCCGGGTAGGGCGAGCCGGCAATCGGCGTCAGCAGGCCGGTGCTGTTGTCCACTCGATAGGCAGCCACCTGATTGTTGCTCAGGGTGACGTACGCCAGGTGGCTGGGAGCGGTGCTGCAGGCGCCGCAGCAGGCTATAACGGCGATAAGCAAAGCTGTAATCCAGGAATAATTGCGCGACATTCGAGTCCTCATTGGCAAGCCCGCCGTTGCCGGCGAAGGTGCCGGGCTGGCAGAAATCATTTGCTGCCCCATCGAAACACCAGGCCAGTAGAAACCCTGATATTTGTCTGGTCCACGCCGAAGGTGTGCGTCTTCAGATAGTCGGCTTGAAGGGCGCGCACGGCCAGGTGAGGGCGCAGGCCGATATCGAAGCCACCGCCACCGCCGTATTCGAGGCCGCTATTCGTGGTCCCGGAAACATTGTTGCGAGCCACTCCAACCAATCCGCGGAGGAAGATGCTATTGCGGCCCCGGCGATAGGCCAGCTCCGGACCGGTGAGAAAATTGTAGGCGTTGAAGGCCAAGCCATAGTTTTTCCCGTAGTTGCCGCTGAAATCAGCGACCACGCCCAGCCAGGGTTTGTAAACGTACACCGTGCCCGTGGCCGCCCAGCCGTTGAGGCTAATCTGGTGGGGCAAGCCCATGGAGGCGCTGTCAAAATGCAGGTAAGAGTAGCCGGCGAAGATGTCCGCTTTGGATTTTGGAGCCGCTGGCGGTTTGGATTGCGTGGTTGCTGCCGGCTCGGGTTGTTGAGCCGCCGCCGGCCATGCAATCAGCAAGATAATTAAGCCACACAGCACAAGCCGAGAACGCATTCATCCCCCTGCTGTTTCCCTCTTAAGTGTACTTGCAACCGGGTGCGGCGTCTGCGGCTGGGCACAGACGCAGTACAAACCCAAAAAAGGCCTGGGGGTTGCGAAAAAAAATAATATAAACATTCAACATATGTAAATTCGGAACTGACCTC
This sequence comes from Terriglobales bacterium, assembly GCA_035308585.1. Classification (GTDB taxonomy): domain Bacteria; phylum Acidobacteriota; class Terriglobia; order Terriglobales; family Acidobacteriaceae; genus JAICWP01. The sequence goes on along the minus strand of DATGGJ010000628.1, from coordinate 4,829 downwards.
ATTGGCGCCGCCGGGAGCGCGTGCTCTGAGCCTTGATGTTGCGCTCGGGGTTCGATGATGGCGGGCTCTACGCTTGCGGATGCCTTCACTTCGCGTTGACCCAAGCCTATTGCAAAGCATAAGATTCCGCTTCTCCCGGGAATCTCGCCAAGCGGCACGAACAGGAGTCCGTCCATGAAAAAACTAGCCGTTGGAATTGTGTGTCTGCTGGTTTCCACCCTGTGCGCGGCCTCCGCTGGTCCGCTATTGCTGAGCAAGCCGGCGGTCAGCCGCACGCAAATTGCTTTTACGTATGCCGGCGATTTGTGGGTGGTGAACCGCGAGGGTGGCGATGCCCGCCGCCTGACCACAGGCGTGGGCATCGAAACCGACCCCATGTTTTCTCCCGACGGCTCGCTGCTCGCCTTTACCGGCGAATACGATGGCAACCGCGATGTCTACCTGGTGCCGGCGGAGGGGGGTGTGCCTCGCCGCCTTACTTACCATCCGGGGGCGGACCAGGTTCTGGGCTGGACGCCAGACGGCAAAAGCATCCTCTTCAGCTCACCGCGCAACAGCTTTATTCCCTTCATTGACCGCCTTTTCACCATGCCGCTCAGCGGCCACGGTTTTCCCAACGAACTGCCGCTGCCCAGCGGGGAAGAGGCGTCGTTCTCGCCTGACGGAGCGCAACTGGCCTATGTGCCGCACCCGCAGTGGGAGCCGGGATGGAAACACTATCGCGGCGGGCAGACAACGCCAATCTGGATCGTGAATCTGGCCACCTCGCGGATTGAGGCCACGATTCCGCGGGACAATTCCAATGACTCCCATCCCATGTGGGTGGGCGACACCATTTATTTTCTATCTGACCGCAACGGTCCGGTCAGCCTGTTCGCTTACAACACCGCCACCCGGCAGGTGAGCGAAGCAGTGGCCAACCACGGGCTGGATTTCAAGTCGGCTTCGGCAGGGCCGGGCGCCATTGTGTACGAGCAGTTTGGGTCGCTGCACCTCTACGACCTGAACACGCGCCAGGTGAAGGACGTCAATGTACGGGTGGCCGGCGACCTGCCCCACTTGCAGCCCCACTTCGTGAAAATTGATGCCAAGGACATTCACAACATCGAGCTTTCGCCCACCGGTGTGCGCGCCGTGCTGGAAGCGCACGGCGATATTCTCACCGTGCCTTCCGACAAGGGCGATGTCCGCGACCTGACCAATACAACATCGGTGGAGGAGCGCGACCCCGCCTGGGCGCCGGACGGAAAATGGATCGCGTATTTCTCCGACGCTTCCGGCGAATACGGCCTGGAACTGCGCGACCAGAGCGGGCTGGGCGAGGTTCGCAAAATCAACCTGGGAAATCCGCCATCGTTTTTTTATTCGCCCAAGTGGGCGCCGGACAGCAAAAAAATCGCCTACACCGACAAGCGCCTGAACCTGTGGTACGTGGACCTGGCCAAGGGCGCGCCGGTGAAGGTGGACAGCAACCTTTTCGAAGCTCCGGAGCGCACGCTGGATCCGCGATGGGCGCCCGACAGCGAGTGGCTTACCTACACCAAGCTGCTGCCCAACCATCTGCACGCGGTGTTTGTTTACTCGCTGGCCAGCGGCAAGTCTTTCCAGATCACGGACGGCATGAGCGACGTCCGGCACCCCGCTTTCGACGCCAACGGCAAATACCTGTACTTCCTGGCCAGCACCGACGTGGGGCTGAGCGCCGACTGGCTGGATATGTCGAGCATCAACCGTCCCGTGAGCAGCAGCGTGTACGTAGTGGTCCTGGGCAAAGACCTGCCTTCGCCCCTGGCGCCGGAGAGCGACGAAGAGAAAGTCGCGGGCGAGCAGAAGAAGGATCAGGACAAACCCCTGGGCCTGGCCAAGGACAAGAACAAAAAGAAGAGTGCGGCTGCCGACGAGGAGGAGAGCAAGCCGGAAGATCAGGACAAAGAGGAATCGAAGGGGAAGAAAGAGCCGGTGGTGGTGCGAGTGGACACGGAGAACATCAGCCAGCGCATCCTTGCGCTGCCCATTCCGGCGCGCAATTACGTGGACCTGGAGGCGGGCAAGACGGGGGAGTTGTTTCTCCTGGAGGCGCCCCCGGTGCTGTCGCAGGAAGATTTTGAAAATCCCAAGATGGTGCTGCACAAGTTCGACCTGAAAAAGCGTAAGGTGGACAAGTTTGTGGATGATGTCGCCGACTTCCGCCTGTCCCACGATGGCAAGAAGCTGCTGTACCGCAAAGGAGAGCAGTGGATCATCGCTTCCACCGCCGAACCGCCCAAGCCTTCAGCCGGCGAGCCCAAGCCGGGAGAGGGCCCACTGAAGCTGGAGAACATGCAGGTCTATGTGGATCCACGGGCGGAATGGGAGCAGATGTATCGCGAGGTGTGGCGCATTGAGCGCGATTTCCTCTACGACCCCCACTATCACGGGCTCAACCTGCAGGCCGCCTCGGCGGAGTACGCGCCGTATCTCAAAAATATCGGCGACCGCGATGAACTGAACTACCTATTCGAGGAGATGCTGAGCAACTTGAGCCTGGGGCACGTGTTTGTTCGCGGCGGCGACATGGACGAACCCAAGCCGCTGGCCAAAACCGGCCTGCTCGGCGCCGACTACGTGATCGCCAACGGCCGCTATCGCTTTTCCAAGGTTTATAACGGCGAGAATTGGAACCCCGACCTGAAGGCTCCGCTTACGCAACCCGGCGTGAACGTGAAGGCCGGCGAATATCTGCTGGCAGTGAACGGGCGTGAACTGCATGACAGCGACAACCTGTTCAGCTTCTTCCAGGGAACCGCCGGCAAAACCACCGTGCTGAAGGTGGGGCCCAATCCCGATGACAAGGGCGGGCGCGAAGTCACGGTGGTGCCCGTTGAAAGCGAATACAACCTGCGCCGCCGCGCCTGGATTGAAAACAACCGGCGCACGGTGGATCAAATGAGCGGTGGCCGCCTGGCCTACGTCTATCTGCCCAACACGGCTGAGGCCGGCTACACCTATTTCAACCGCTACTATTTCTCGCAAATTGACAAGGAAGCGGCGGTGATTGACGAGCGCTTTAACACCGGCGGCGACATCGCCGACTATATTGTTGATTACCTGCGGCGGCCGCTGATGAGCCTGATGATGACACGCGAAGGCCGCGACCAGTCCAGCCCCCTGGGCTCGATTTACGGTCCCAAAGTGATGGTCATCAATGAAATGTCGGGGTCGGGCGGCGACGCCCTGCCCTGGTACTTCCGCAAAGCCGGCATCGGGCCGCTCATCGGCAAACGTACCTGGGGCGGCCTGGTCGGCATTTACGACTATCCCGAACTGATGGACGGCGGATTCGTCACCGCGCCGCGGATCGCCATTTACGGTTTGCAGGGCCAGTGGGAAGTGGAGAATCACGGTATCGCGCCGGATTACGACGTGGAAATGGATCCGCAGGCCTGGCGCAACGGCCGCGACCCGCAACTGGAAAAAGCCGTTCAGGTGGTGCTGCAGGAATTGAAGCAGCACCCGCCGCAGCAGTACGCGCGGCCGCCCTATCCCAACTATCACCAGAAGCTGGGCGTGGCGGCGGCGAAATAGGGAACAGCAATCGGCAACCAGCATTCATCCAGTGTGCCGGGCTGCCGGCTGGAAACACCTGCTGCGCTGCTAGGGCTCCTGGAAGCGAAGCAGATCGCCGGCCAGGAGTGGGGCCTGGGGATCATCGGGGGGCAGCGGCCCGGTCCATGGCCGGCTGTGACGATTGACCAGACGAGTGGCGGGCGAATGGGAGAGCCACTTGTCCCCGGCCTGCTCGCGAACTGCCACACTAAACCCGCGGGCGGCTTGTTGTTCCGCCAGCTTCCATTCGAAGAGAGAGGCTTCCAATCCCTCGCTAAGCGCCTCGGTGGGCAGCAGGCAGAGAATCCAATCGTGACGCGCCTGGCGCAGAGTCGCACCCTCTGCCGGGAGGACCCGCGCGCCATATTCTCGGGCCACGGCGGCCGTTGCATCCCGCGAGCCATGATCGAAGATCAAAAGCTCATCGCATGGACGAAGCGACTCCAGCGCCCGCCCCAGGCGCAGTTCGTCGTTGTGGGTGTGGATGAGTGCGGTGAGCTTGGGCATCGGGGAAAAGGGATGGTAGCACACCACGGAAGGAGTCTTCGCGCAGCATGTGCCCGAGAACTTGTGCTACGAACTGGTGCTGGCTGAGTACGCCAGCGGCCGCGATTGCGCGCGGGGGAGTTCGATAATCACCGCCGCGCCGGGCTGCAGGTTTTCGGCGCGGATTTCGCCACCGTGCTCTTTTACCAGGCCGTAGCAAATGCTCAACCCCAGGCCCGGGCCCTTGCCCACAGGCTTGGTGGTATAAAACGGATCAAATGCACGGTTAAGATCGCTGAAGCCTTTTCCCGAATCGGTAAAGCGAATCACCACGTGGCTGTGCCGGGCGAACATCTCAATGCCGATGCGCCGATCGGACAGGCCCTCTATCGCGTCCAGGGCATTGCCCAACAAATTCACAAACACCTGCTTCATCTGGTCCTCATCGCCCACAACACGGGGCAGCGTGGGATCCAGGCTGGTACGCAGTTCGACGCGCTCGCTGCGCAGCTTGTATTCGAACAGAGCCAGGGCTTCGCGCAGGACCGAGTGCAGGTCCAGCGGCGCCTGTTCGATAGTTTTGCGGCGGGCGAAGCGCAGCAGGTTATCAATGATGCGCTGCATGCGCCGGCTCTCATGGCTGATTTTCTCCAGCTTTTTGCGGGCATTCTCCTGCGCTACCTCTTCCAGCAGCAGTTCGGAAAAGCCGGAGATTGAGGTCAACGGATTATTTAATTCGTGGGCCACGCCCGACACCA
>DATGGJ010000627.1:0-2199 GCA_035308585.1 Terriglobales bacterium | reverse complement strand
CTCACCGAGGGCGATCCCGCCTACACCCTGGTGCAGGTCTCGCTGAATGACCTGATCATGCTGTTCCTGTACGCACCCATCGTGCGCTTCCTGGTAAGCGGCGCGTCGTCGCTGCATGTCCCCTTCAGCGTGTTGCTTTATTCCGTGGTCGCCTTCATTGTAATTCCGCTGGCCGCAGGCTCGGCGCTGCGCTACTGGTTCATCCGCCACCACGGCCGGGAGTGGTTTGAAAACACGCTGCTGCCCCGCTTTGCCCCGGTCACCATTGTTGCCTTGCTGCTCACGCTGGTGTGCATCTTCGCTTTTCAGGCCGACAACATCACCGGCCGCTACTTCCACGTGCTGCTGATCGCCGTCCCCATTCTGTTGCAGGTATATTTCAACTCCGGGCTGGCCTACGGACTGATGCGCCTGTTCCGGGTACAGCACTCCATAGCCGCTCCCGGCGCGCTGATTGGCGCCAGCAATTTCTTCGAGCTGGCGGTGGCTACTTCCATCGCGCTGTTCGGAGCCGGATCAGGCGCCGCCCTGGCCACGGTGGTGGGCGTGCTGGTGGAGGTGCCGGTCATGCTGTCGGTGTGTCATGTGTGCAACGGCACGCGGGACTGGTTTGCCTTCCCCGCGCCTTCGGGACCAGCTCTCCACCCGCACCCCTAGACAGCGCCTCTCAGGTCGCGGGCATGGGCGCCCGCGCCATAAAGCTCCAGGGGCTCAGCGGTAAATGCTGATGCCGATGGCGGCTCTTCTTCCCCTTGCCCAATTCCGCGCCCAGACGGTACTCTGAAGAATCCGCATCCCACGAGGACCCCAAAATGCCATCTGCCCCGCGCTATGTCTGGATGGACGGCGGCCTGGTTGCATCCCAGGACGCCAACCTGCACTTCATCAATGCCGGCCTGCACTACGGCATCAGCGTGTTTGAAGGAATCCGCTGTTATGCCACCGACCGCGGCCCCGCCATCTTCCGCCTGCCCGAACACGTGGACCGTTTGCTGGATTCGGCCAACGTCATCGGCTTTCGCGACCTGCCCTGGAGCCGCGAGCAGCTGATTGCGGCCATTGACCAGACGGTGGCCGCCAACGGTTTCGGCGACTGCTACATCCGCCCGCTCATCTGGCTGGATGGCGCCATGAACATGGTGGTGGAATCGGGCAAGCTGCGCCTGGGCATCGCGGTGTGGGAGTGGGGCCACTTCCTGGGCACGGAGGCGAAGGAGCGCGGCATTCGCGCCAACGTTTCGTCGTTTACCCGCCACCATCCCAACATCGCCATGACCAAGGCCAAGATCTCGGGAAATTATGTGAACTCGGTGCTGGCGAAAACGGAGTCGCTGCGCCTGGGCTTTGATGAAGCCATCATGCTCGACCCCGAAGGCTACGTGGCTGAGTGCACAGGAGAAAACATTTTCGTGGTGCGGCGGGGCACGGTTTACACGCCGCACACCGCCGCCATCCTGGAAGGCATTACCCGCGATGCGGTGCTCACTTTGTGCCGCGACCTGGGATACCCGGTGGTGGAACAGCCAATCTCACGCGACCAGCTTTATGTGGCCGAGGAAGTGTTTGTTTGCGGCACCGCGGCCGAAGTCATCGGGTTGCGCGAAATTGATCTGCGCAAGGTGGGCGCGGGAAAGACCGGCCCGGTAACCAAGGCGGTGCAGCACGCCTTCGAACAACTTACCCGCGGCCGCCATCCGCGCTCGGCGGAGTGGCTGCACCACGTCGCGGCCGCAGAGGCAGCTCAAACCGCGCCCCGGCGGTGAGGACTGTTCCCCGGCCTGGCGCGATTGCCTGAATTGTTCAGGAGCCGGCAGTAGCTTCAGGCTGCCGGCTTTTCCTGCAGGCCTGAAGGCCTGAGCCACCCACTTGCTAACCGGGACCACATTACTCCCAGATCAGAACTCCATCACTCGTAGTGCAGCGCCACCATGGGGTCTACGCGCATGGCGCGGCGCGCGGGAATTGCGCAAGCGGCCAGCGCCACCAGGGTGAGCAGGACCGAAACCGCCACGTAGGTCACCGGATCGGTGGGGCTCACGGTCAGGAAGGTGCCCACAACGCGAGACGCGGCCAACGCTGCCAGCACTCCCACCGCCAGCCCCAGGACGACGATCACGATTCCCTGCCGCAGAACCATGCGCAGGATCTGGCGGGGCTGCGCGCCCAGCGCCATGCGCACCCCGATCTCGTGCGACCTCT
>DATGGJ010000626.1:0-3970 GCA_035308585.1 Terriglobales bacterium | reverse complement strand
GATGTTGAGCCGCGTTCTGAGCATGGCACGAGTGGACGTTGGCCTCACCGGCAGCCTGGAGCAGATATTTCGGGAACTCATTCAGCTTTTCGGCGCCGGCTCAGCCTTGCTGGCCATCGAGGAGTCTCACAGCACGCGCGTTTCCGGATGCGAGGTCAAACCCGTAGCCGGCGGCGACGTCGAGTTCCGCTGGCTGCCCCCCTCAGAGGTGAGCCGCGAAACCTACCTGTTTCCCGCCAGCGCACATACGTGGTTTGCCTCCCGTAGTACTGGGGCCGTGCGCCTGCTGGCTGTGGATGCAGCCGGGGTGCGCCTGCGCAAGCTCGCCTCCGACTTCCTCGCTCCTCTTTTCTCCGGCCGCCAATTCAGGTCGGTGCTGGCTGTTTCCCTCACCACCACTGACGAGTGGTCCGGACGCCTTTATCTGTTTGACCCCACCCTCCCCAGCGATCGCGAGGAGGCGCTGCGTTTTCTACAGGATCTGGTACGGCAGGTAGGGCCTGCGGTTTCCAACGTTTACTTGCTGGCCCGTCTGCGCCAGCGTGCCGGCGCCATTGAGCGCGCCCGGGTGGCCCGCGAGCTGCACGATGGCGCCGTGCAGTCTTTGATCAGCGTGGAAATGCAGGTGGACGTGCTGCGCCGCCGAGCTGACGCGCAACCGACCGAGGTGGTGCCGGAGCTGGGCCGAATTCAGAAGCTGCTGCGGGAAGAAGTACTTAAATTACGCGACCTCATGCAACAGATGAAGCCCCTGGCGGTAGATGCCAAAACACTGGTCGCCTTCCTGCAAGATACGGTGGCCAAGTTCCAGCGCGAAACTGGCATCTCGGCCCGCTTCACCTGCCAGGAAGCCAGCATAGAGCTTCCCGCCAAGGTCTGCCGCGAGGTGGCGCGCATCGTGCAGGAGGGGCTGGTGAATGTGCGGAAGCACAGCCGCGCCCAGCACGTTGTGGTACAAATAAGAACCGCGGCCGACAGTTATCACCTGGTTATTCAGGACGATGGCACAGGTTTCGAGTTTTCTGGCCGCCTCTCCCAGACCGAACTGGAGAACCAGCACAAGGGCCCTGCTGTGATAAGGGAACGAGTGCGTTCCATTGAGGGTGAGCTCACTGTAGAATCCGTGCCAGGGCACGGTTCACGCCTGGATGTCATGATTCCCCAGAAGCATCGCGTTGCCTATGCATAAGACTCCACCCCCTGTGCGTATTCTGCTGGCTGATGACCACCCCATTTTCCGGGATGGCCTGCGGCGTCTGCTGGAGGCCGAACCCGGCTTCCGGGTGGTGGGCGAGGCTTCCAATGGCGCTGAGGCGGTGGCCATGGCTCGAAAACTCAAGCCCGACCTGCTGCTCCTGGATTTGGCCATGCCCAATCACCCCGGCCTGGAAGCGGTGCGCGAACTGGGCAGCAGCGACACGCCTACGCGAATCCTTCTGCTGACAGCGGCCGTGGAAAAAGAGCAGATCGTGGAAGCTCTGCAATTGGGAGCACGGGGCGTGGTGCTCAAGGAATCAGCCACCCAGTTGCTCTTGAACAGCATTCGCGCCGTTATGGCGGGCCATTACTGGGTGGGACGCGAGACTATCTCCAACCTGGTGCAATATCTGCGTGGGCTGCTGGCGCCTCCGCCCACGCCGAAACAGAAAAAATTCGGGCTGACGCCGCGCGAGCTGGAGATTGTTTCCGCGGTCGTGGCGGGCTACACAAACAAGGACATCGCCGCCCATTACAAAATCAGTGAGGACACGGTTAAGCATCACCTTAGCAACATCTTCGACAAGCTGGGGGTTTCGACCCGGCTGGAACTTGCTCTGTTCGCCGTGCACCAGGATCTGCCGCTCGTTCCGCTTGACCCGGCCTCAAACTGAAACAGCTCTTACGTGGGAGAACTACGGGATCGAACTTCTTCGCCGGAGATGGCAACAGCGGTGGTCAGGACATAGCTGAGTACGCTACATGCTGGCGGCCATCGTTGTAATCGTGGTGGGAGTCACCGGATTTATCGGTTCGGCGAAAGAAAAAAGGCGCAGCCTGCCGGAACAAGGTCGGCTGCGCCTTTTGCTGTTAACGTCCGTGCCAGTTGCGAACGGCCCAGCCAAAAGTAGCGCTGGACAGTACGGCGAAGGCAAGGTTCAAGGGGGAGGAGTATTTTACAGCCGTAGAAATGGGAGTAGGTTGCTTGGTTACCGCCGGGGGCGCGGCACGTCGTTTCGGGTTGATGACCATTTTACGCCGCAGGCGCGTTTCCATTCGTCGCGCCTCTTCCTGCGCTAGATGAAAATTGTGGTCCGGGAGACCTTGGTGCTCTTCCGGTAATGGCTTCAGCATGAGATAGCGCCTCCGAAAGATTATTCACAGCGACGGCCCCGGGACTGCTCTATAAAAAGACTCCTCCTTATCCGACCATGACGTCAAGCCAAATCGGCTCTGTAGAGTTTTAAGCTTAGCGGAACTAGGGCCTTCTCTCTAGTCCTTTGCCGCGAGAGATCCAGGCGCGGGTTCCGCGCGGCTTTCGGTAATGCGAGTGTTCCCCGCCAACCCCTGCGTCGGGCCCACGGCGGAAGGAGTATCACCCGTCAACGATTCCAGAAATGCGACTAAGTCTGCCCGCTCTTGTCCGCTGAGAAAATCCAGCGGCTTAATTCGCTTATCTAGGTAAGGATTGGAATTGCCCGCTCCAATGTAGAAATCCACCACCTCTTTCAAGGTCTTCAAGCTGCCATCGTGCATGTAGGGTCCGGTGCGCGCGATGTTGCGCAAAATGGGCGTCCGGAATGCGCCTTTATCGGCGCCATCCTTGGTAACCAGGTAGCGCCCAAGATCGGTTGGCTGTTCGTTCTTCACGCCTACGCCGACGTTGTGGAATTTATTGTCGGTGAACAGCGCGTAGTCCTTTCCGATCTCGTGGCAGGCGGTGCAGTTGCCTTTGTCGGAACTGGTGAAGACCAGCAAGCCACGCTTGGCCGATTCGCTCAGGGCGCTTTGATCGTGGCCGTAGTAGTAGCGGTCAAAAGGCGAGTTGCCGCTCACTACCGTGCGCTCGAAGCTGGCGATGGCTTTCGCCACCATGTCGAAGGTAATGTGGCTAGGGCCAAAAGCCTTGGCAAAAGCGGAGCGGTATCCCGGGTAACGCATCAGCTTGTTTTCCACTCCTTTCAAGGTGTGCGCCATTTCCACCGGGTTCTGCACCGGGCCTGCCGCCTGCTCCTCCAGACTCGCCGCCCGGCCATCCCAGAACAAAGTAGTGAAATAGGCAGTATTGAACACTGTGGGTGAGTTGCGCGTGCCCTTCTTTCCCTGCACGCCATTGGAGACCGGCTTGCCGTCGGCAAACCCATAATCCGGGTGATGGCAACTGGCGCAGGAGACCGAGTTATCCACCGAGAGGATAGGGTCGTAGTACAGCCGCCGGCCCAGTTCTATAGCCGCAGTGGTGGGCGGGTTATCTGCGGGAACAGGAACGGGCGGGAGCCCAGAGGAACCGCAATCTGCAACTGGGCTCCAACAGGAGTAGCCGGCGCGCGCTTTTCGCCGCCGCGGTACACCAGGAACACGCCGCCTACGACCACGACGAGGAAAATAAGCCACAGAATTCGGCGCGAAGTCATGAGCGCCTCCATCGAGAGAAATAGCCGCCCTTCGATGCTATCCGGCTGCTGTTTGCATTTTTGCGCGAACCATCTTCCTCCCGCCGTGAGCAATGTCACAGAAGGATGTGGCAAGAAAACAGGTCGGGTCTTGGGACGCGGAAGCGCGATTAAGCTCCGGCAGGCTTGGCTTCGCCCACCGCCTGAATGTTGGGCGTGCCCGAGCCTACCAGCTTAAGTTTGGGAGGGCGATTGATGGCGTCCAGAACTTCGCGGGCGATGCGGTCGTCAATCTTGTTGGATTCGTCCAGTTCCACCGGGTAGCGGACTACCACTTCCAGACCCCCCTGCGCCAGACGCAAGCGGGTCTCGGGATGCAG
>DATGGJ010000625.1:0-5912 GCA_035308585.1 Terriglobales bacterium | reverse complement strand
TGCCAAGCAGCGCGCGCTCGACCTAGCCCGGGCCGGCTACAAGCCTCCGGTGCCGCGCACTGACATTCCGGCTCCCGGGGAAAGCATGCTTGCCACTTTAAAGCTGGGAGTACATCTAATGCGGCAGGGTGAGTACATCAGTGACCATGAGGTAAAGATCGGGACCAAGGTGGCGGAGGTGCTGTGCGGGGGCAAGGTTTCGCCGGGCACGCCTGTGAGTGAACAATATCTGCTGGATCTCGAGCGCGAGGCATTTAAATCGCTCTGCGGGGAGCGCAAAACGCAGGAGCGAATTCAGTACACGCTGAAAACGGGGAAAACACTGAGAAACTAACCACAAAGGACACGAAGGAAGGCACTTGATTTCATTTACTTTGTGGTCCTTCGTGCCCTTTGTGGTGAAAAGGTTTTGTGGTGAAAGGGGTTCTTATGCGGGAAGTGGTGATTGCAAGTTCGGTGCGCACGCCGGTGGGCAAGGCGTTCAAGGGAACGCTGCACAGCACGCGGCCGGATGAACTGGCGGCGGTGGCCCTATCAGGCGCGCTGGAGCGCGTGCCGCAGGTGGAGCGCAAAGAGATTGAGGATGTGATCCTGGGCTGCGCCATGCCGGAAGCGGAGCAGGGCATGAACGTGGCCCGCATCGCGTCGCTGCGCGCAGGGCTGCCGGTGGAAGTTTCGGCCATGACCATCAACCGTTTCTGCTCCTCCGGGCTGCAGGCCATTGCCATGGCGGCGGAACGCATCATGGCAGGCGGGGCCGAGGTGATTGTGGCCGGCGGAGTCGAGTCCATGACCATGATCCCCATGGGCGGGCATAAAGTTTCACCCAATCCCTGGCTGGTGGACCACTACCCCGACGCGTATCTCTCTATGGGGCTGACCACCGAGCGACTGGCCAAGCGCTTCGGCATTACGCGCGAGCAGGCTGACGAATTTTCGCTGCGCAGCCATAAGAACGCGATTGCAGCCATTCAGGCGGGCAAGTTCGAAGATGAAACCGTACCTGTGCCGGTGAGCTTTACCACTCCCAATGGGGCCAAGCCCAAGCGCGTGGAAATCATCTTCAAGACCGACGAGGGGCCGCGCGCCGACACTTCCATGGAAGTGCTGACGTCGCTCAGACCGGCGTTTCACGCCAAGGGAACGGTAACGGCGGGCAACTCTTCCCAGATGTCTGACGGGGCGGCCGCCGCGGTGGTCATGTCGGCGGAGCGGGCGCGGGCGCTGGGCATCAAGCCGCTGGCCCGCTATGTAGCCTTCGCCACGGCGGGGTACAAGCCGGAGGAAATGGGAGTGGGCCCGGTATACGCCATTCCCAAGGCGCTGAAGATGGCTGGGCTGCAACTCTCTCAAATTGACGTCATCGAATTGAATGAGGCGTTCGCAGCGCAGTCGCTGGCGGTGATCAAGGAAGCCGGGCTGGACCTGGAGCGGGTAAACGTGAACGGCGGCGCCATCGCGCTGGGGCATCCGCTGGGCTGCACCGGAGCCAAGCTGACGGCGAGCATCATCCGAGAACTGAAGCGGCGCAACGGGCGCTACGGACTAGTGACCATGTGCGTGGGTGGCGGCATGGGGGCCGCGGGAATTTTCGAAAATGTTTCTTAACCACAGAGGACACAGAGGTCACAGAGGGTTTTTGAAGTTTGTGGTTAAATCATTTCCTGCATGGCAAGTGTAGTCACTCTTCGAACTCCTCGCGTTAATGAAATTACGCGAACGATTATTGGCGCTGCCATGCAAGTGCATTCGGCGCTCGGACCGGGTCTATTGGAGAGCACCTACGAGGCCTGCCTGCTTTTCGAATTGCATAAGGCAGGATTAGAGGTCAAGTCGCAGGTGCCGCTGCCGGTGATTTACAAGCAGGTGAAACTTGACCTGGGCTACCGGCTGGACCTGCTGGTGGAAGATTCGGTCATAGTCGAGTTGAAGAGTGTCGATGCGATTAAGGCGGTCCATCAAGCGCAGCTTCTGTCATACCTGAAGCTTTCCGGAAGGCATGTAGGATTGATCATCAATTTCAATGTCCTTCATCTGAAGGATGGAATCAAACGCGTTGTAAACGGCACAGGCTGGGAATAAGCTCCACAAGGAATTTTCTATAATTCCTCTGTGTCCTCTGTGGTGAAAAAAGGAGTTTATGGCGACGACAACGGCGGTACCCAAAACGAGAATCCCCGGCGGCAGCTTTCTACTGGTAGACCGGCCTGCGAGCGAGGTCTTCACCCCGGAGGATTTCAACGAGCAGCACCAACTGATCGCGCAGACGGCGGACGATTTCGCCATTAAGGAAGTGCTGCCGGTAGCCGACCGAATGGAGCACAAGGACTGGGCCCTCACCCGCGAACTACTGAAGAAGACAGCCGATCTGGGGCTCACCTCGGTGGATATCCCGGAGGAATACGGCGGAGCCGAGATGGATAAGGTCAGCTCCTGCATTCTGGCCGACCACATGGCCAAGTATGCGGGCTTCGCCGTGAGCTGGGGCGGGCACACGGGAATCGGCACCCTGCCCATCGTGTTCTTTGGCACCGAGGCGCAGAAAAAGAAATACCTGCCCAAACTGGCGACGGGAGAGATGATCGGTGCCTATGCGCTTTCGGAAGCTTCGGCCGGGTCGGACGCGCTCAGCTGCCGCGCCCGCGCGCAACTGGCGCCAGGCGGCAAGCACTACGTGCTCAACGGCGAGAAGATGTGGATCACCAACGCCGGATTCGCCGACCTGTTTACCGTGTTCGCCAAAGTAGATGGGGAGAAGTTCACCGCTTTTCTGGTGGAGCGTAGTTTTCCAGGATTCGCTATCGGGGGGGAAGAGCACAAGATGGGCATTCGCGGCTCCTCCACCTGCCCGCTCATTCTGAACGACTGCCAGGTACCGGTGGAGAACGTATTGGGCGAGGTGGGCAAGGGACACGTAATTGCGTTCAACATTCTGAACATCGGACGCTACAAGCTGGGCGCCATGTGCGTGGGCGGGGCACGCACCTCGCTGGATCACGCCATCGGCTATGCCAAGCAGCGCAAGGCCTTCGGCAAGTCCATCGCCGAATTTGGGCTGATCCAGGAAAAGCTGGCCGACATGGCCACGGAAATTTTTGTGGGCGAGTCCATCGTCTACCGCACCGTGGGCATGATGGATGTGGCCTTGGGCGAGGTGGACAAGGCGGGCGCGAACGCGCTGGGCGAGATTCGCAAGGCCATCGAGGAATACGCGGTCGAGTGCTCGGTGCTGAAGGTGTGGGGTTCGGAGATGCTGGACCACGTGGTGGACGAAGTGGTGCAGATTTATGGCGGCTACGGTTTCGTGGAAGAGTATCCGGCGGAACGAGCCTACCGCGACGCGCGCGTGAACCGGATTTTCGAGGGTACCAACGAAATCAACCGTCTGATTATTACCGGCTGGCTGCTGAAGCGGGCCATGACCGGGCAGTTGCCGCTGCTGCCCGCCATCAAGAAACTGATGGACGAGGTGCTGGCCGGGCCCAGCCTGGGCGACGGCATGGAAGGACCGCTGGCAGCCGAGCGCACGCTGGTGGGGAACGCAAAAAAGCTGGCGCTGTTCGCGGCAGGCGCGGCTTCACAGAAGTACATGCAGGCCCTGGTGGACCAGCAGGAAATCATGGGCGCGCTGGCCGACATGATCATGGAAGTCTATGCCATGGAGTCGGCGGTGCTGCGGGCGCAGAAGATGCTGGAGCGCAATGGCGAGACGGCAGCGGCTCTGGCGGTGGCCATGGCGCAGGTGTACCTGGCGCATGGCATGGAGAAGATCGAAGCCGCCGGGCGCAAGGTGATTGCCGCCATCGCTGAGGGCGACATGCTGCGCACCCAGATGGCGATTCTGCGGCGCCTGGGCAAGCACGAACCGGTAAATACTGTCGCGCTGCGCCGGCAGATCGCCGCCCGCGTGATCGAGGCGGGAAAGTACGTGACGGCGTAGGGGCCGCGCTGCTTTAATCCCGGATCCGGCTGCTCGCGATTAAGGGCTCCCTCCCTGACCTTCGCGAAACATAACAGTGTCATAGCCCCGGCCCCCCAGCCGTAAATTGCAAAGCGCGCCGCCTATCGCGGATAATGGCGCCGCACTCAAAGGAGCGAATCATGCGCAAAACACTGGTTGCGGTTGGAGCTGGCGTGGTGGTTGCGGTCGTGGCGGTAGTAGTGTGGGCGCAGCAGGACAAGAGCAAGCGCGCCAGCCCGCCCGCCAATGCCAAATGCCAGTTCGCGGATGGACGGACCGTCAACGTGGACTACAGCAGCCCGCGCATGAAGGGGCGCAAGGTCTATGGCGGCCTGGTGCCTTATGGGCAGGTTTGGCGAACCGGCGCCAATGAAGCCACTACTTTCGATACCACCGTTCCTGTGCAGATTGACGCCACGACTATTCCCGCCGGACATTACACGCTGTTCACGGTGCCGGCCGAGGGCGCGTGGAAACTCGTCATCAGCAAGAAGACGGGAGAGTGGGGCATTCCCTATCCTGGAACGCAATATGATTTCGCACGCCCGGATATGAAGACGCAGGCGCTGCCCTCAAATGTGGAGAACTTCAGCATCAGCTTCCAGAAGGCGGACCCAAAATCCTGCGTTATGAACGTGGACTGGGAGAAGACGCGGGCCTACGTGGATATCGCGGAAAAGAAATAACGGCAGCGAAACTCGCAAGAAAGGTTTGAAAGGTTCGGGGGTTTCAAGGTTTCGCAGGTTTCAAGGTTTCCAGAAGCCGCATTATATGCGCGGAAACTTTGACACCTTGAAACTTTGAAACCTCGCTTCGAGTCATCCCTAGACTCAGCCTCATACCTGCGGTTTCCAGCGCAGCACCGGCTTGCGGGCGGCGGCCACCTCATCCAGGCGCGAGACCCGCGTACTGTGCGGGGCTTCGAGCACCACGTCGGGCGCCTTCTCGCATTCCTCGGCGATGGACTTCATGGCGTCCACAAAAAGATCCAGCTCTTCCTTGGATTCGCTCTCCGTGGGCTCGATCATCATCGCGCCGGGCACGATCAGCGGAAACGAAACCGTGTAGGGGTGGAAGCCGTAGTCAATCAGCCGCTTGGCCAGGTCGCCGGTGCGCACGCCCTTTTTCGCCTGCAGGCGGTCGCTGAATACCACTTCGTGCATGGTCGGCGTTTTGTAAGGCAGGTCGTAAACGCCCTCCAGGCCCTTGCGGATGTAATTGGCGTTGAGCACCGCGTCTTCCGTGGTCTGGCGCAGGCCATCGGGGCCGTTGGCCATGATGTAAGCCAGGGCGCGGATGTGCATGCCGAAGTTGCCATAAAAAGCGCGCACGCGGCCGATGGACTGCGGGCGGTTGTAGTCGAAACCCAGGGTGCCATCCGCTTTGGTGACAATCACAGGCAAGGGAAGGAAGGGCTCAAGAAAATTTTTGCAGGCCACCGGCCCGGAGCCTGGGCCGCCGCCGCCGTGAGGCGTGGAAAAGGTCTTGTGCAGGTTCAGATGCATCACGTCCACGCCGAAATCACCGGGGCGCACCTTGCCCACCAGGGCGTTCATGTTGGCGCCGTCCATGTAGAGAAGGCCGCCCTTGCCGTGCAGGATATCGGCAATTTTGTGAATCTCCTGCTCGAAAACGCCCAGGGTGTTGGGATTGGTGAGCATGAGCGCGGCAACATCTTCGTTCATCTGCGCCGCCAGCGAGGCCACATCCACCATCCCGGCGGAGTTGGACTTCAGATTCTCCACCGCGTAGCCGGCCATGGCGGCGGTGGCGGGATTGGTGCCGTGCGCGGAGTCGGGAATCAGAATCTTCTTGCGCGGATTTCCTTGCTTTTGCAGAAAGGCGCGCAGCAACAGGATGCCAGTAAGCTCGCCGTGAGCGCCGGCCGCGGGCTGCAGCGTGATGGCTTGCATGCCGGTAATTTCCAGCAGGCAGTCGGTTAACATCTTCA
>DATGGJ010000624.1:0-9174 GCA_035308585.1 Terriglobales bacterium | reverse complement strand
GCCAGGTTTTATCCGACGATCGCCGTCAATTGAAGAACTCTCTCCCCTAACTCGCGGTTGCCATCCACCCGGATCTGCTGCCGGGCGGAGGCGCGGTCAATGCCTTTGGTGAACACGCGCCACGCCAGTTCTTGCGGTATGGTCACGCGGGCAGCGAATTCGCCGGCCGACTGCTTTAGCAGATTCCAGCCCTTCGTCTCCCGGCAGAGAAACCACTGCCCACCGCATTCGCCGGAAACTTCCAGCACGACCACGGTTCCCGCTGGAGCATCAACCTCACGATAAAGATGCGGCAGTCCGCGAAGGAAGCAGTCCAGCACCGGGTAGTAAAGCTCCGGCGTCATGATTCCCGGCCGGTTGGTGGCCAGCCGGATCTGCTGCTGGTGATGCCAGCGCTCGGTCAACTCGCGCGCCGTATCGAACCAGTTCAGCGACTGCTTTTCACCCGCCCAACTGACGGCAAAGACCGCGGGAGCGAAAGGGTCGAGAGATTCGTGGAAGCGGGCGCTCTGCTCGCAGGCTACTTTCATCATTTCGATCAGGACCGGGGGGCTCAAGCGGCGATAGACAGCCACGCCTTCCCCATTCAGGCGGTTCACCAACGCCGCCAGATCCCGCGGCGAGCGGATTGGGGGCGTCTCCACCTGGCAGCGGTCGCGCACCAACGAGAGCTTACGCAGCGGTGTGTCCAGCAGATGGGCGGCGACGTCGCGCACCTTCCATGCGGGCGCAACCGTGGGTAAGTCCCATTCCTGATCGCTGAGCGCGCTCAGAAGCTCGATCAGCTTGCCATCCACTTTGCGCAGCAGGTGGGCGCACAGGATGGGATCGGAGCTGTGGGACGGAGCACTCATTGCCGGTGCGGCTAAATCGCGGCCAGCGCCTGCTCCAGGTCGGCGGTGATGTCTTCCACGTCCTCAATGCCTACGGAGATGCGCACCATGCCGTCGGTAATGCCGATGGCCTTCCTTCCCTTCTCGCCCAGGGCGGCATGGGTCATGGTGGCGGGATGGGATATGAGTGTTTCCACTCCACCCAGCGATTCGCCCAGCGAGCATACGCGCACCTTGCGCAGCATCTTTTTGGCGTTGCCCAGGGAGCCGGTTTCGAAGGTAATCATGGAGCCGAACCCCGACATTTGCCGCTTGGCCAGTTGGTGTTGCGGATGATCGGGCAGGCCGGGGTAAAAGACCGCTTTGACTTTTTTGTGCCCGGCAAGAAATTCCGCCACCACGCGCCCGTTGCGGTCGTGCTGTTCCATGCGCACCGCCAGGCTCTTCACGCCGCGCAGCACCAGCCAGCACTCGAAGGGCGACATGATGGCCCCCGCCGACTTCTGAATGAAGGCCAGCTGCTCGGCCTGCTCCTTGCGCGTACATACCACCACCCCGCCCAGGCCGTCGCTATGTCCGTTCAGAAACTTCGTGGTGGAGTGGACCACCATGTCGGCCCCCAGCGCGATGGGCTGCTGGAAATAGGGCGACATGAAGGTGTTGTCCACCACCAGCTGCGGTCCGCGCTTGCGGCAGATGCGGCTGATGGCGGCGATGTCGGTCAGGCTCATCAGCGGGTTGGTGGGCGTTTCCACGTACACCAGCTTCGTGTTCCTGCGGATGGCCTTGTCCACAGCTTCCGGCCGCGACGTGTCCACATAAGTGAACTCCAGCCCGTAATTGACCAGAATCTGGTTGAACAGCCGGGGTACGCCGCCGTACAGGTTGTGGCCGCAAACCACGTGGTCGCCGCCCTTGAGCATGGTGGCGAGGGCGTTAATGGCGGCCATGCCGCTGGCGAATACGCGCGCGGCCATGCCGCCTTCCAGCGAGGCCAGGTTCTGTTCCAGCCGGTCGCGGGTGGGATTGGTCACCCGGGCATATTCGTAGCCCTGGCGCGGCTTGCCCAGTTCGTCCTGCACGTAGGTGGAAGTGGCGTAGATGGGCACGCTGACCGCGCCGGTCAAGGGCTCCGGCTCCTGCCCGTCATGGATGGCGCGTGTGGCAAAACCAGGTTTGCGATTGGACATGAAATTTTCCGATGTTAGCACTACAAGACTATAACAATGTCATTCTGAGGGAAGCAGACCGATTCGCTTGCGATTCGGTTTGCGAGTCGAAGGACCCCTGCCAAGCGGCCATGACAGAGCGGCCACAAGGAGTTCTCCCCCAGATCTTCATTGCTGTTGCGATACAGAGCCGAGAACTCCCTTGCACAGTTCGACACTCTCAGCAGCATGGGGGTATTTCGACTCGGGCGTACGCCCTCGCTCAATATGACAGACGCGCGAAGCTAGGTTTCCTGCTCGAAAATCTTTTTCGACAGATAGCGCTCGGCGGAATCGGGAATGATGGTGGCCACGCGCTTGCCCGCTCCCAGCTGGGTTGCCACCTGCACCGCGGCATGCACCGCGGCGCCGCCGCTGGAGCCGGCCAGCACGCCTTCCTCGCGGGCCAGACGGCGCACCATGGCGAAGGCTTGCGGATCGCGCACCATGATGACCTCATCGGCCAGGCGGCTGTCAAAGGTCTTGGGAATGAAGCTGGCGCCGATGCCCTCCACTTTGTGCGACTCGCCCGCCGGACCGCCGCCCAGCACCGAGCCCTGACTTTCCACCGCGTAGGCGCGGAGATCTGGCAGCCGCTCCTTGAGAAAACGCGCCACTCCCGTGAAGGTGCCACCGGTGCCGGCGCCGAGCACAATGGCATCCAGCCGTCCTTCCACCTGCTCAAAAATTTCCCGAGCCGTAGTCTGGTAGTGGTAATCGGGATTGGCCTGATTTTCGAATTGTCCGGCGAGAAAGGAATTGGGAGTCTGGGCGGCCAGAGCGCGGGCGCGGCGAATGGCCCCTTCCATTCCCTCGGCGTCAGGAGTGCGCGTGACCTCGGCGCCGAGGGCGCGCATGAGCATCACCTTTTCCTCCGAGAAATGTTGGGGCACGAACAAAGCCACGCGATAGCCGCGGTTAACCCCAATGAGTGCCAATCCGATCCCGGTATTTCCCGCCGTCGCCTCAATGATGGTGGCGCCGCGTTGCAGAAGACCCTGCTCCTCCGCCCGCCGGATCATGCCGATGGCGGCGCGGTCCTTCACGCTGCCGCCGGGGTTCAGGTACTCCAACTTGGCGTACACCTCAGCCGCCCCGCGAGGCGTAACCCGGCGCAGGCGAAGCATGGGGGTTTCGCCGACGAGTTTGGTGATGTCGTCGGCCACGCGCAGACGGGTGGTGGTTTCGGCGCTTTTCATGGGCTCGCTACAGAGTATGAGAGCAGCGCAGCGGCGTCAATGACCGGCCGGGCACAGCACCTCCCGCAGTGATGAGGATCACAATGAGAGAAGAGCAATTTCCTACTGCGCGGTGGAGGCGCGCTCGCTCCCCGCGTAGTAGCCGGTGCGGGTCCGCACCTGCAGCTTCTTGTAGCCGTGGGCATGCGCCACCACCTTGATGGAGCGGTACCCGCCCTGGCTTTGCGGCCGGGTGGGCCGGTAACCGATGGTGTATTGGTTGCGTATGTCGTGGGCCACTTCCTGGGTGATGCGGTCCACCTCGCTCAGGTCCTTGGGGAAGAAAGCCACGCCTCCGGTATCCTCGGCAACGGTGGCCAGGGCACGGCGGGCGCGGCGCTGTCTTTCGCCGCCCAGCAATCCGATGGTGTAAACCGTGGGCCCGTTCTCCGCCTGCAGGCGGCGCACCGCCTGTTCCAGCGACTCGCGGCTGGCGTTATCTTCGCCGTCCGTCACCACCAGCAGCACCTTTTTTTCCAGGCGCGCGTTTTTCTTCAGGTGGTCAGCAGAAGCCACAATGGCGTCGTACAGCGCCGTTCCGCCGCGCGCTTCGATCTTCTCCAGCGCATCCTTCAGCTTGGGGACACTGGAGGTGAAGTCCTGGTCCAGGTAGTACTCGTCATTGAAATTGACAACGAAAACCTCGTCCTGGGGATTGCTGGAGCGCACAAAATTCAACGCCGCCTGGTTCACCGCCGGGCGCTTGTCGCGCATGGACCCGGAATTGTCAATCACGATGCCCACGGCCACTGGGATGTCTTCGCGCCGGAAGGAGGTGATTTTCTGCAGCACTCCATCCTCATAAATTTCAAACGCGCTCTTATCCAGAGTGGTAACCATATGGTCGTGGTCGTCGTAAACGGTGGCGTGGAGAATGACCTCCTCTACCTGACTGCGGAAAACGTACACGCCGTTGTTCTCGCCCTCCGGCGCCTGGCCTGAGGGCTGCCCCTGCTGTGCGCCGGCCGTGCCCCCCGTCTGGGTCTGTGGCTGAGTCTGGGACGGCGGCGGTGCGGGAGGAGTGGAACTCGGAGGCGGGGCGGTGTTGGGTGCGGCCTGCGCCCACGTCCACAGGCTCAGGCAAAGCAGGAACAGAGGCAGTATGAGGCAGCTACTCCGACGGCGCATAGTATCCCGTTTTGGCAAAGACGTGCAGAGGCGGCAATCCTTTGGGCGGTACCAGCTTGACCTTTATTTTATGCCATTTGCCATCGTGCACTGGTTTGGTTGGACGGTATCCCAGCACATATTGGTTGCGCAGCTCTATGCCGATTTTGGTGGCTATGTCCGGCAGTTCGTTCGGGTTGTTAATGGTAAATGTCCGCCCTCCAGTCACATCCGTGATCTCAGCCAGCAGCGCCGGACCTACGCGCTCCTCCTCGGTTCGGGGGACCTGGTCGAACAGGCCAACCGCGTAAATCTGCAAGTCCGCCTCTTTAATCAGGGAATTGATCTCCCCTTCCGTGTAACGGCTGTGGTTATCGCCCCCGTCTGAGATGATCAGCAAGGCCTTACGGTCGTATTTGGCGGTGCGCATCTTGGCGACCGCCAGGTAGATAGCGTCCAGCAGCGCGGTACGCCCCTTGGGCGCCGCCAGCACCAGGCGGCTCTGGATGTCCTCCACCGAGCTGGTGAAATCGGAGAGCAGCTCGGGCTCATCGGAGAAGCTCACCACAAAAAATTCATCCTGGGGGTTGGCGGTTTTGAAGAACTCGATCACCGCCTCCTTGGAGCGGTCAATTTTGTTGCTCATGCTCCCGCTGACGTCAAAAATCACCCCCAGGGAAATAGGAGCATCCTCGCTGGAAAAATGACGGATTTCCTGCCGCTGCTTATTTTCAAAGACTTGGAAGTTGTCCTTTTCCAGGCCCGTGACCAGGCGGTTCATGGGGTCAGTAATCGTCACCGGCACCAGGACCAGATCCACACGAGCGCGAAACGGTCGGGTGTGGGTATCGAGGGATGGATTCAGAAGCGGCTTCTTGGTTTCCTCGGCGGGCTTGGTCCGGGGCACAACATGGATATCGTCCTCCGTCCCGGTCTGGGCTTTCAGGGCAGGCGCGGCAAAAAGCAGAAGCAGAAGGACGCCAGCCACGGCCGCCAGCAGGCGCAGCTCCAGCCGCAAGCGGGAAGCGTCACGATGAACGGCTGGTAGGTTCAAAACTCCACCCGGGGAGCGATACGCCCATCGCCCGCTGGTCAGATGGCGGGCCATACGAAGCCTCTTTTGAGCCGATAGTACCATAGGTCGGCTCCGGTCCGGCCATGGGAGACCCCTCTATTTGGGATGTGAAAAGTGGGGGGAACTTCTGCCTCTTTTCTCTTGTTACAATTCCAAGCACCATAAATTTCTCATGGCAAAAATCTTTCCTTTTCGGGCCTTGCGCTATGACCCGGCGCGCGTAGCTTTGTCGCAGGTGGTAACCCAACCCTACGACAAGATTACGCCTGCCATGCAGGCGCGCTATTACGACGCCAGCCCCTACAACCTGGTGCGGGTTATCCTGGGCAAACGCGATCCCGTCGATGGCCAGGACAACAACGTATATACCCGCGCCGCACGCGATTTTGCCGAGTGGCGCCGCCAGGGCATCCTGCGCCAGGATTCTCAACCCTCCCTCTATGCCTACTCGCAGGAGTTCACCGCGCCGGGGGCGGCCGGCAGCCGTCACGAACGCCGCAGCTTTATCGCCTTATCCCAAATTGAAGATTACTCGGCGGGGGTCGTCTTCCGTCACGAGCAGACGCTCTCCAAGCCCAAGGCCGACCGCCTCGACCTGCTGCGCGCCACTCGCGCCCACTTCGGGCAAATCTTCGTGTTGTATAACGACCCCGCCGGCCAGGTGGAAGTTACGGTTTTTCCGCAGCGCGAACCCGAAATCTGCGTGAGCGACGAATTCGGAGTGGCCCATAAACTCTGGCAGGTCTCCGACCCAAGGGTGATTGAGCAGGTCACGCGCGGCATGGCCGATCAGAAGCTGATCATCGCCGACGGCCACCACCG
Organism: Terriglobales bacterium; assembly: GCA_035308585.1. Taxonomy (GTDB): domain Bacteria; phylum Acidobacteriota; class Terriglobia; order Terriglobales; family Acidobacteriaceae; genus JAICWP01. The sequence goes on along the minus strand of DATGGJ010000624.1, from coordinate 2,891 downwards.
CTACGAGACCGCACTCAACTACCGCAACCAGCGCCGCAACGCTGCCGGCGGGCAGGAAGCAGACGCAGCCTACAACCGGGTCATGATGACCTTTGTGAACGCCCATTCCCCGGGAATGCTCATCCTGCCTACTCATCGCCTGGTCTTCGGGCTGCCCAACTTCGAGCCCGGGCCCATGGTGGCGGCGGCGCGCTATTTTTATGGCGTGCGCGATGTGAGCCGTGAGTTCGACCCCGCCAACCCCCTGGCCCTGCTTCCCCGCACTTCGGCCGGCGAAACCGCCATGCTGGCGGTTAGCGCGCGGCAAGCCTTCCTGTTTGTTGCCAGCCCCGGGGCCCGGCACTCCGCCCTGGAGACCGTTTCGCCACGCCAGGCCGAGCTGGATGTAGTGCGCCTGCACAAGGTAGTGCTGGGCAGTGTGCTGAACATCAGCGAGGAAGCCATCCGCGAGCAGCGCAATCTCGAGTACCTGCGCGACGCTCGGGAAGCGGTGCAACGGGTGCGCAGCGGCGCAGCCAATGTGGCCTTCCTGCTCAATCCCGTTCCCATTGAGCAGATGACCGCGATCGCTCTGGCGGGCGAGGTGATGCCGCAAAAGTCCACCGACTTTTACCCCAAAATGCTGAGCGGACTTGCCATCTATGCGCTGGACTGAGCGCTGGCGCGATTGGCTTCGACAAAGACCCGTCCACAGTTCTGTCCCTGCTCTCTTTCTCCTGTTGCTGCTTCTGTGGCCACCTCAAGCGCGGCCGGCGGCGGGACAGGAATACCTCTCCGTGTATAGCCCGCGGACCAGCTTTTCCGTGCCCCTGCAGCAGAATGGCGCCAAAGAGTACGTTGGCATCCTGGACCTTCTCGATCCGCTGGGCGAATTGAGCGCCCGCCAGGATGGGCGTAAGTGGAAGGTGCGCTTCCAGGGCATGGAAATGGAATTTCAGGAAGGAAGAACAGGGGCAAAGGTGGGAGGCAAGCGCCTGGAACTATCGGCGCCGTTTTATGGTCAGTCGGGAAGGTGCATCATTCCGCTCTCCAGCGTCGTGCCGCTCTTATCGCCCCTGTTGCGGCAGCCCGTCGAACTTCACGAGAGCGCCCGCCGCCTGTTTATTGCCGGCGCCGCCGTTCATTTCACGGCTGAGCTGGTACATTCTCCCGCCGACGCGGTGGTGCTGAATTTTTCGGCTCCCGTCAATCCCTCCATCGCCACTGAACCGGGGCGGCTGCGCATGACCTTTGTGCGCGAGCCCCTGCTGCATCCCAGTCCCAGCGCTATCAGTTTCGACGACAAGTACGTGACCTCCCTTCTCTATCATGAAGCCGAAGGCGTTGCCGAACTGACGCTGAACAGCAGCGTGCCTTTGCTGGCGCGCTTCAGCCCCGACCGCAAGAGCATCACGGTGGGGCCGGTGGTGCAAATCGTAGCCCAGGCTCGGCCGCAACCGGCGGCGCCGGCGCCGTCCACACCGGCCGCGCCCCCTGCTTCAGCCGGGGCAGCACCCGGGCAAGCACCCGCTCCTGCCGTTGCTGCTCCTCCGCCTTCGGCACCCCCTCCAGTAGTGGTAGTGGACGCCAGCCACGGCGGCACAGAAGCGGGCGCCGCCCTGAGCGACAATTTGGCGGAAAAAGATGTCACCCTGGGCATCGCGCTGCGCCTGCACAATGATCTGGAAGCCCGCGGTTTGCCCACCATGCTGCTGCGCAACAACGATAGCGCTCTAAGCCTGGAGCAACGCGCCATCCTGGCCAACACTTCCCGCGCCCGCTTCTACATCAGCATTCACGCCGGCAGCCTGGGCATGGGGGTGCGGCTCTTTACCGCCCTGCTGCCGCCGATCACTCCAGCCAGCGGACCGTTTCTTCCCTGGGACACCGCGCAGGCGACGTTTTTATCCTCCAGCCAGAGTTTGTCGCGCAACATCGCCTCTGAACTGGCCAAGGCCAACCTGGCCACCCGCCAGATGGCCGCGCCCCTTCCGCCCTTGAACCACATTGCCACCGCCGCCCTCGCGGTGGAGGTGGCGCCCCCCGGCGGCGACGTTATCCAGCTTAATTCTCCTGTCTACCAGGAACAGGTGGCCGCCGCCATTGCCGCAGGCGTAGCTCGCGCCCGGGAGGGAGGCACGCCGTGATCCCCCGCCACCTTAAGATGACCTTTGCCCTGTTGATGGCAGCCGCGCTGGCCACCGGCGCCTACGTTTGGACATTAAAGCGGCACGTCCGGCAGGCGCCTCTGAGCACAGAACTGCAGCAACCGGTCGCGCCTCCCACGGCCGGCACCCCTGTCAGCGTTGCGTTGTATGTGGCCGATGACCAGCAGGGCGGCCTGCGCCGGGAGGACGCCAGCCTCAGCCTGCCCTCCGACCCTGCGCTGCGCGCCCAGGCGATATTGCGCGCCCTCATTGCCCGCTACCTGCAGAAGGATTCACCGCATTTCCTGCCCGCGGGGGCCGATGTGAATGACGTTTACGTGGTGAACGGCACAGCGGTGGTTGACCTGAATGACGCTTTCGCCAGCGGCCATCGCTCCGGGGTGATGGTGGAGGAACTCACTGTTCTTTCGCTGGTGCAAACCCTGGCGGCAAATTTCCCCGGCATCGCGCAAGTAAAGATTCTGGTCAATGGCCAGGAAAGAGACACTTTGGCCGGCCACGCCGATCTGGCCGACTTCTATGATGTGGGGGCCGTGAACCGCGCGGTGGCGCAAATGGGTGGAGCTAGTAGTCAGTAGTAGTCAGGAGTCCGCTAAGAGCTACTTGCCACCTAACCACTTTGCGACAGACACTTCTGCTCCCGCAACTCAGATTCACACTTGTACTACCGAGTACCGACTCCTGACTACCGACTCCGGGGTTTTCCGCTGCTCCCTGACTCCTTCTTCCCCAGGCAAACTATGT
>DATGGJ010000623.1:0-1898 GCA_035308585.1 Terriglobales bacterium | reverse complement strand
TCGTAAGCAGGGCTTCGCCCGGCCCGACAGCGGGGCGGCCGCCCCCACAAAGGTCTTGGTAAGATAGCTCCGTGCGCAAGTACTGGGAAACTCCGGCTAATCCTTCTGGCGCGGGCGCCCCCGCACGCGAAGGGACTCAGGGCGGCGGTGTGCCGGATTTCGTCTCTCTCGGCGGAGTGCGTATTGCCCCGGCCACGTTGCTGGCGCCCATGTCGGGCATTACGGACACCGTGTTCCGGCGCTTCATCCGCAACCTGGGTGGCTGCGGGCTGATTATGACGGAGTTCACCTCGGCCGACGGCATGCTGCGCGACAAGCGCATGCGCGGGCGCTACCTGCATTTTTACGACGACGAGCACCCCATCTCGGCGCAGCTATTCGGCAGCAACCCCCAGGTGATGGCCGAGGCCGCGCGCATGGTGGAGGGCCTGGGCTTCGACCTGGTGGACCTTAACCTGGGCTGCCCGGCAAAAAAAGTGGTGAAGTGCAACGGCGGCTCCGGCCTGCTGCGCGATCTGCCCGCCATCGGGCGCATTTTTCAGGCGGTGCGCGCGGCGGTAAGAATTCCCTTTACGGTAAAGTTCCGCCTGGGCTGGAGCGACAACGAAATCGTCTGCGTGGACCTGGCGCGTATGGCCGAAGAATGCGGCCTGGCCGGTGTGGCGCTGCACGCGCGCACCCGCGAGCAGGGCTACAGTGGGCAGGCACGCTGGGAGTGGATAGCCGCGGTCAAGAATGCGGTGAAGATTCCGGTGGTCGGCAATGGCGACGTCCGCGTTCCTGAAGATGCCGCCGCCATGGTGGCCATGACTGGGTGCGATGCGGTCATGATCGGGCGCACCGCCGCCTCCAATCCCTGGATCTTCCGCCAGATCGCGCAATACACGGCCAGCGGCGCCTACACCGAACCCAGCGAAGCCGACCGCTACGAGATGATCCGCACCTATTTCCAGATGCTGATCGAGGAAGAGCTGCCGGGTGCGGAAGGCAAGATGAAGCAGTTTGTCTCCTGGTTTACGCACGGCGTGGCCAATGCTGCCGGCCTGCGCAAGGCAGTGTACGAGTCGCACACGGGGCCAGAAATTCTCCAGCGGGTAGATGAGTTCTTCGCAGAGCGCCTCAGCCTTACACTCGCTGTGCGCTGATCCTGTTCCCTTCCATCTGCAGATACGCCCACGGCGTTGCCGGGTCGTGGGTGAAGGCCACCAGCCACTTGCCCGGAATGGCCTCGGCGTAGAATTTCTTGCGGCTTTCAATCGTCTCCAGGGGAAACAGGTCGAACGCCATCACCCAGGTCAGGTCGAGGTGGGCGGTGGTGGGGATGAGGTCGGAGATGTAGCACATGGTTTGCCCGCCGCCGCGGATCATAACCGCCTGCATGTGGCGGGTGTGCCCGGGATAGACCTTCACCGAAATGCCGGGCACAATCTCCTGGTCGCCCTCGAGCAGTTGCATCTGGCCGCTGCTCACCAGCGGGTCGTAGTTATCGCTGATGTAGCTGACGCGGTCGCGCTCCAGCTGGCGGATACCGTGCTCCCATTCGCCCTTCTGCACGTAGTAGCGGGCGTTGGGAAATGCGGGCTCCACCTGGCCATGGCGGCGCACCGTGTTCCAACCGCAGTGGTCGAAGTGCAGGTGGGTGTTGATTACCGTATCAATCTGCTCCGGGCGCACGCCGGCCGCCGCCAGGCTCTCCAGCAGTTTCTCCTGCGGACAGTAAATTCGCTTCATTTTGTCCGGCAGCTTGTTGCCCATTCCGGTCTCCACCAGCATCCTGTGTTTTGCAGTCCGCACCAGAAGCGAGTTCATGGCCCCGGAGATGCGGTTCATGTCGTCGGGCGGAAGCCGGCGCTGCCACAGCACCTTGGGGACCACCCCGAAAAAGGCGCCACCGTCGA
>DATGGJ010000622.1:0-4697 GCA_035308585.1 Terriglobales bacterium | reverse complement strand
GTTTCTGGACAGCTTCAGCCGCCAGCACGAGGGCTGGTTGGTGACCCTGGAAGTTCCCCAGGGCCAGGGGAGGAGCGGGGTGGAAGCCGAGAATCTGAAACTGGAAGGGGTTACTCCGGAACACTCCGAGGGACATGACCGCATTGCGATTGCCCTGGGCCAGGAGCCGGACGACCACCTGACGCATTTTGTGAGCGATCCCATTCGTTTGTTGTTTCTGGAAACGAGTGGCGGCGGGGATGCCGAGCTGCAGATCGAGGCGGCGGAAGGCGGCCGGACAGTGGTGCGCTTCCGTGGTCCGGCAAGGCCGGAGACCCTGGGTGGGGTTGCCGCCTGATCAGGCAGCGTGAAGCGTTGCAGGAACGTAGGGCGAAGAAGACGCTGGAATTTGCGGGCCTAGACAATTCAGGGATGATTGCGCTTCAAAGCTCTTTCCAGGTCAGACTTCTTCAATCCGGTTCTCTCCCAGAAGTACCAACAGTCAGGGGAGCCCGCTAATTTGCCGAGAGCGACGTAGGCTTCGCCGGGAGGCTCATTGATGCCGCGCTCCCAGCGGGAGACGGCCATGGCGGAAACCCGCAACAACTCGGCGAAAGCCGTCTGGCTCAGCCCCAGTTTGCGGCGCAGGTCCTGAATTTTTCTCGCCCACTCAGGGTGTGCAAGTTTCACACCAGTACGCATAATCGGTCCTATAGCGCTGCTCAGCTTCTAACCGCGTGAGTGGGGAACAGGATGTCACCAACGGTGACAATGGGAGCATGCTACCAGAATTTCCGAGCCGATTCCAAGTCGTTGATGGGCGCGCGGCACACTGCCAGGCAGGCGAGACTTGGGGCAGCCCAGAATAAACCGGAATGGCCGCCCGCCCGGGAGCGCCAGGCTACTCTTGCGCCCAGGTTCGCGAGCGGGAGACGGCCTGCTCCCAGCGGCGCAGAAGCCGCTCTCGCGTGGAGCCAGAGATGGAGGGAGCGAATTCGCGTTCCAGGGACCAGTGGGCAGCAAGCTCCTCCCGATTGCTCCAGTAACCCGCCGCCAGGCCGGCGAGATAGGCCGCGCCCAGAGCGGTGGTTTCCAGCACGGCGGGGCGGCGAATGGGGACGCCCAGAAGGTCAGCCTGGAATTGCATCAACAGCGCATTGCAGGCAGCACCGCCGTCCACCTTCAGGTTAGGCAGGCGCAGGCCCGCCTCCTGCTGCATGAGGCGCAGCACCTCGCAGGTCTGGTAGGCGATGGCCTCCAGGGCGGCGCGCGCGATATGGGCCTGACTTGTATCACGGGTGATTCCTATGATGGCGCCGCGCGCGTAAGGGTCCCAGTAGGGCGCGCCCAGGCCCACAAACGCAGGCACGAAGTAGATGCCGGCGGAGTCGGGCACGGAGGCGGCCAGGGCTTCGACTTCCGCGGAACTGCCGAGGATGCGCAGTCCGTCGCGCAGCCACTGCACCACGGCTCCGGCGATGAAGACGGCGCCCTCCAGGCAGTAGCTGACCTCAGCCCCGAGTTTCCAGGCCACGGAAGTGAGCAGCCCTTTTTGCGAGGCTACCGGCTTCGTCCCGGTATTGAGCAGAGCGAAACAGCCGGTGCCGTAGGTGTTTTTGGCCGTTCCGGGCTGGAAACATGCCTGGCCGAAAAGCGCGGCCTGCTGGTCGCCGGCCAGGCCGCCGATGGAGACGGGAGCGCCCAGCAGCGCGGCCTCAGTCTGGCCATAGATTTCGCTGCTGGAAACAATTTCCGGCAGCATGACGCGGGGCACGCCCAGAAGGTTGAGCAGGTCTTCATCCCAGTCGAGGGTATGAATGTTGAAGAGCAGGGTGCGGCTGGCATTGCTGACGTCGGTGGCGTGGCGGCGACCGGCGGTGAGCCGCCACAGCAGGAAGCTATCCACGGTGCCGAACAGAATTTCGCCGCGCTGGGCGCGGGCGCGCAAGCCGGGGGTGGTATCCAGCAGGTGCTTGATTTTGGTGCCGGAAAAGTAGGCGTCCACCACCAGGCCGGTGCGCTCGCGAAACAGGTTTTCCAGGCCATCGGCCTTGAGGCGGTCGCATAGGGGGGCGCTGACGCGGCTCTGCCAGACGATGGCGTTGGCGACCGGGCGTCCGCTGGCGCGTTCCCAGAGGATGGTGGTTTCGCGCTGGTTGGTAATGCCAATGGCGGCCAGCTCGCGAGCGGCGATGTTGGCGCGTTGCAGCGCCTCTTGTGCCACCCGCAATTGCGAATTCCAGATGGCCTCCGGATCGTGTTCCACCTGGCCGGGAGAAGGATAGATCTGCTCGAACTCCTGCTGCGCCAGACTGACGATTTGGCCTTCGTGGCCAAACACGATGGCCCGGCTGGAGGTGGTGCCCTGGTCGAGGGCGAGAATGTATTTGTGGTCGGGCAAGGTTCCAATCCTCAATGTCGAGAGAATGATGCCTTTCCTGCGGAAGGCGCCTCGCGGGCGAGGGCGCCCGCGCCACAAACGTCTCTGCCGGAGTTCGCGGGCCAGACTGCCAGGGAGCCAGTCAGCTAGCAAGCCAGTCAGCTATAAAGCAAAGCGGCGACCGAGGCCGCCGCTCGCTTTACCAACACAACCCTAGCTCCGGATGTTCTTCGCTGCCTCATCCCAGAACACAGGCTTCTTGCGGAAGTAGGCTTCGTTGGCCATGTGGCAGGCGACCGCGGCATGGTTGCCGAACACCGCATCCTCCACCACCGGCTTGCGCGACTTGACGGCCTGGAAGAAATTCCACAGGTGCGGTTTCACGTCATCCCAGTCGTGGCCGGCGTAAACCGTGGTGGGATACATGGGCTCCTTGCCCAGCGGCGGGTCGTTCTTGGCGTGCCACTCGGCGACGTATTCCTCGCGCATCTTTTGCGGGAATCCCGAGGAGTAATAGCTGGGCGCCAGGTCAATGCCGGGCTGGAATTGATGGCGCAGCTGGAACTCGCCGGCATCGAGAATGCCCTTCGGCCCCATGAAGCGAGCCAACTCCTCGGACTCGCAGCCGAGATCAAGCCGGACGTAAACGGGAATGCCGTGGTAGTCGAACATGACCACGTGAAAATCGGGCATGTTGCGGCCGTCGTTGAAGCGGAAAATTCCGCCCAGCGCCTGGGCGGAGCGCGGGATCTCATTCCAGCCCAGGGTGACCATCATGCCGCTGAGCAGGTGGACCATGAGGTCTCCGGCCACACCCGTGCCGTATTCCTTCCAGCAGCGCCAGCGGGCGAAGTGGTAGGGATTGAAGGGGATCTTGGGCGCGTCATTCAGCCAGGTATCCCAGTCCAGATTCTTGGGCGAGAGGTCAAGGGGCGGGGGATACTCCCAGGCGCCGGTGGGATCATTGCGGCCCAGGGTCAACTCCACCATTTCGATGTCGCCGATGGCGCCATTGTGGTAGAGCTCGCGGGCCTTGGCGGCCAGATTGGAGCTGACGCGCTGGGAGCCGATCTGCACGATGCGGTTGTTCTTCTGCGCCGCCTCCACCATGGCAAAGCCGTCGGGGATGGTGTGCGACATGGGTTTCTCGCAGTAGATGTCCTTGCCGGCGTTGCAGGCATCCACCACCACGCGGCGGTGCCAGTGATCAGGAACCGCGGCCACGATGCAATCAATGTCCTTGCGCTCCAGCAGGTCGTGGTAGCGGCGGGAGGCGGGCAGGCTGGGATTGTTGGTGATCTCGCGGGCCAAAGTGTGGCGTCCGTCGTAGAGGTCGGCGGCGCCGACACATTCCACGCCCGGCAAAGTGATGGCATTGGTCAGCAGGCCCGAACCTTGCATGCCGATGCCGACCATGCCGAAGCGGACGCGGTCGCTGGGAGCCACCGGCCTGGTCTGAGCGTCCAGGGGCTCGGCATCCAGCAAAATGGTGTTGGCGGCGAGCAGGCCTCCGGCGGCCACCGCGCTGGTCTGCAGAAACTGACGACGGGAAAAATCATTTTTCATGACGCGTTTTCTCCTCCGCTAATTCCTGATCAAAAATGACCCACGATTACTTCAACGGCTTAATGGCTACTTCCTTAAAGAAAACAATATCGTTGTCGCTGTGGTTCTGCAGTCCGATATAGCCGAAGTTGGGCCGCGGCCCGCGCTGGGGCTCGAAATCGAATTTTTTGGCCGGCACCGGGTCGCCCTCCTTGTAGTCCACCACCTTTTTGCCGTTGAGCACCACGATGGTGCGCGGCCCGTCGAGGGTGATGTCCATGGTGTTCCACTCCGGGCCTGGCTTCCAGGCGTGCGGCACCAGGGGCTTGGTGAGGGAGTACAGCATCCCGGTCTGGTGGTATTCGTCCTCCGAGGGCTTGGAGCGCTCGGGGTGGTTATCAATCTGCACTTCGTAGCCGTAGTTCACCGGCATCCAGGGTTCGGTGGGCGGAATGGGAATGCGGATGAAGACGCCGGAATTATCGTTCTCGTCGCGCATGCGCCACACGGTGTGGAGGATGCAGTCGCCGATTTTTCCGCCCGTCCAGTAGAGCAGGCCCATGCCGCCGTGGGTATGGATGAGGCCGTCTTTCTCCACCGTCATGTAACCCGGTCCCACGTGCTTCCAGCCCTTCAGATCTTTGCCGTTGTAGAGTTGGCGCCACTGGTGGGGATTGCCGGTGCAGACATTCTGAGCATTTGAATCAGCGGCAAAAGAAACGGCCGAAAGGAAGACCAACAGAGAAATGCCAACAGTAAGTAGTTTCAGCATGCGAGCCCCTGGAATGTGAGA
>DATGGJ010000621.1:0-5809 GCA_035308585.1 Terriglobales bacterium | reverse complement strand
CATCAACCTGAAGGCGCCTTCGGGCACGCGTATTGAGCTGACCCAGAGCTACATCGCCCGCGTGGAAAACGATATACGCGGGGTGGTGGCGCCGAAGGACCTGGGCATGATCGTCTCCAACATCGGAGTGACTCCGGGGTTCTCCGCCATCTACACGCCCAACTCCGCGCCCAACACGGCCTTTGTTCAGGTCAGTTTGAAGGAAGGCCATAAGGTGGGCAGCTACGAATACATGCGGCGGGTACGGGCCAAGCTGCGCAGTGACATGCCCGAGATCAGCGCCTACTTCCAGTCCGGCGGCCTGGTGGACGCCATCATCAACATGGGCATGCCGGCTCCCATAGACGTGCAGGTGAGCGGCATGGACATGGACGCGGCCTACCACACCGCTCTGAATATCGCCGGCGAAGTGCGGCAGTTACACGGCGTGAGCGACGTGCTGGTGCCGCAGGACCTCAACTATCCCGCGCTCGAGCTCAACATTGACCGCGAGCGCGCCAGCCTGATGGGGCTCAGCGAAAAGGAAGTAGTGGACAACGTTATTACCGCTCTGACCTCCAACGGCATGATCGCTCCCAGTTACTGGGTGGACCCACGGACGGGCAACGATTACATGCTCACCGTGCAATATCCCGAAGACCAGATCCGCACGCTCAACGATCTGGAACAGATCCCGGTTCGCGCCGCAGATGGCAGCGCCTCCACTCCGCTGGAAAACGTGGTGAACATCAAGCCCATCCAGTCGCCCACCGAAGTGGATCACTACCAGCTCGACCGCGAGTTCGACGTGTATGTAGCGCCTTCGGGGGAGGACCTGGGCCACATCAGCGGCGCCATTGACAAGATCGTGGCCAACACCAAGCTGCCGGAGGGCGTGCGCGTGAACCTGCGAGGTTCGGTGCAGGGCATGCGGGAGTCGTTCAAGAGCTTCGGCGTGGGCCTGATTCTCGCCATCGCTTTGGTTTACCTGATCCTGGTGGCGCAGTTCGCTTCGTTTCTTGATCCCTTCATCATCCTGCTGGCCATTCCGCCGGGGGTTGCGGGCGTGCTGCTCATCCTGCTGGTACTGGGCACCACGCTGAACATCATGTCGCTGATGGGAGTGGTCATGATGGTCGGCATCGTGGTCTCCAACAGTATTCTGATTGTGGAATTCGCGCGCAATCTGCGCAAAGAAGGCATGAACATGAAAGAGGCGGTTTCCACCTCCAGCCGCATCCGCCTGCGGCCCATACTTATGACTTCCCTGGCCACGGTCATCGGCCTCATACCCATGGCCATGAAGCTGGGCACGGGCGCCGAGGCTTACGCTCCCCTGGCCCAGGCCATCATCGGCGGCCTGCTGGTCTCGGTGGTGGTAACGGTTTACCTGGTGCCGGCGGCTTACCTGATGTTCCATAAAAAGGAAGAGCAAGGCCGGGCGCCGGAGGTGATCGCGTGAGCCTTCGCCGGTCCCTGGTGGTTCTCCTTCCGCTCCTGATGACGATGTCCGCGGCCGCCCAGGCGAACCCGCAGGCTTCGCTCCCCAGCGCTCCGCCCGTGCGCTTAACCCTGAAGGACGCGGAAGCCCTGGCGGTGAAAAATAATCCTCTTATAACGGTGGGCAGGCTGACCGCCCTGGCTTCGCAACAGGTGCTGCGCGAAACCCGTTCCGCATACTGGCCCACCGCGGTGGTGGACCTGACCGGCGTGGATGCGCAGGACAACAGCCGCATTACCGCCGGCGGCCTCAACAATCCCATCATTTACCAGCGCGCCGCCGCCGGCACCACGGTCTCGCAGCTCATCACCGATTTCGGCCGCACCCGCAACCTGGTGGCCAGCTCAAGCTTGCGCGCCAAAGCGGAAGACGAAAACGCGGTAGCCAATGCCCTGCAAATCAAGCTGGCGGTGGACCAGGCTTTTTATAACGCGCTGCAGACCCGCGCCGTATTGCAGGTGGCGCAGCAAACTGTGGCCGAGCGCCAGACCGTCACCGACCAGGTGCAGGCGCTGTTCAACAGCAAGCTGAAGTCCGCCCTTGACCTCAGCTTCGCCCAGGTCAATCTAGCCCAGGCCAGGCTGCTTCTGCTGGACGCCCAGAACAACGACGCCGCGGCCATCGCCAACCTCTCCGCTGTGCTCGGCTACTCCAATCTGCAGAACTATGACCTGGTAGAAGAAAGCACGCCCCTGACCGCACCGCCCAGCGATGTTGACCAACTCATCGTCCAGGCCATGCAGAAGCGTCCCGAGCTGTCAGCGCTGAATTATGACTACCAGGCGGCGGAGAAGTACCGCGTTGCCGAGCGCGACCTTGTGTTGCCCACGGTTCGGGCCCTGGGCGCCCTCGGCTCAACTCCGCTGGCCGGCAATACCGCCCTCGCTCCGTGGTACGGGGCCGTGGGTGTGAACATTGAAGTGCCGGTCTTCAACGGATTTCTTTATACCGCGCGGGCGCGTGAAGCCCAGCTGCAAGCCCAAGCCGCCCAGCAGCAACTGCGAGACCTGCAGGACAGTATCGCCCGCGACGTGCGCACCGGCTGGCTCAACGCCGCCACGGCTTATCAGCGGCTCGACGTCAGCCGTCAGCTTCTGCAGCAGGCCAACCTGGCGCTGGACCTTTCGCAGACCCGCTACAAACTTGGCCTGGCTTCCATCGTGGAATTGAGCCAGGCACAGCTGCAGCAGACCCAGGCGCAGATCGGCAATACCCAGGCCAACTACCAGTACCGGCTGGCCATGGCGGTTCTGAACTTCCAGATTGCCAACTTCTAGCCTGGCGAGGTAGCCGAGACTCGGCAACTTTCTTTTCGGCTGAGCCTTCCCCTGGTCGTTCTCTAAGAGGGAAGCCCAGGGGGTAGATTCGAGCTAACATCTGCGCCTTTCAGGTATGCTAAGTATGGCGAAAAGGTGCCGGAATCTCCTATGCGACCTGCATCTGAGATCCCGGCCGGCAAAATGACGGAACCGCGGCAGCGTTCGGGAGGAGACTTTGATGTGGTCGCCCTGGGCGCTTCGGCCGGCGGCTTCAATACGCTCTCCCGCCTGCTCGGACCCCTGCCGGAGGGATTTGGTTGCGGCATTCTGGTGGTCCAGCATCTCAGTCCGGATTACCGCAGCGTGCTTGCCGAGTTGCTGGAGCGCAAGACCAACTTGCACGTCCATCAGGCCACTGACGGAGAGAAAATCATCCCCGGGGTGGTTTACGTGGCTGCCCCGAACCTGCACCTGCTGGCCGAACCCGGCGCCGTACGCCTGTTGCGTACGCCCGCCGTGCACCACTCCCGGCCCTCCATTGACCTGCTCTTTGAATCGGTGGCAGTAAACTATGGGCAGCGTGCCATCGCCGTAGTCTTAAGCGGCTCGGGGCGCGACGGCGCGGCCGGCATCCAGGCCATCAAGGCCGCCGGGGGCACCACCGTGGCCGAGGATCCGGCCACCTCCGAATTCAGCTCCATGCCCTACGCCGCCGTTGCCACTGGCTGTGTGGATATTGTCCTGCCCGTGGCGCGGCTGGCAAAGACCCTGATTCAATTGTGCGGAATCGTGGCCCATGGCTGAAAAGGACCAGTTATCGCTGGCGCAGCTCATTGACGAGCTGGCCAACAACCGCAATCTGGATTTGCGCGGCTACAAGACCACCACCCTGGAGCGCCGCATCCGCAAGCGCATGGCCGAAGTGGACGCCCGGTCCTATTCCGAGTTTCTGGACCGGATTCACCAGGACGCGGGCGAAACTGACATCCTGCTTAACACCATCCTAATCAACGTCACCGAATTCTTTCGTGATCCCCCAGCCTGGGAGGCGCTGCGCGCCGGCGTGCTTGCGGACATGCTGCGCCGACTCAGGCCCGGTGACAGCTTTCGTGCCTGGAGCGCGGGCTGCGCATCCGGCGAGGAACCCTACTCCCTCGCCATCCTGGTGAGTGAATCTTTAGGTTCTAACCTGAGCGATTACGACGTCAAAATCTACGCTACCGACATTGACGAAGAAGCGCTCGCTGTCGCGCGCCGCGGTGAATACGCCGCCGACCTCCTGCACCGGGTCCGCCCCGAGTGGCGGGAGCGCTACTTCAGCGGCCGTGCCCCGCTGCGCATCAATCGCGAACAGCGCCGCCTGGTCATCTTCGGCCGCAGCAACCTGATGCTGGATGCTCCCATCTCCCACTGCCAGCTCATCATCTGTCGCAACCTGCTCATTTATTTTGATAGTGTTGCCCAGAAAGCCATTCTCAGCCGCATGCATTATGCTTTGGAACCGGGAGGCGTTCTCTTCCTGGGCAAGGCCGAATCCAAGCTCAGCGAGTCACACCTGTTCCGTCCGCTGAACTTGCGCTGGCGATTGTTCCAGCGCCTCGACAACAATAATAGTAATCAAGAAGAGGCTCGTGGCCCCGTGCCCGCGCGCCAGGCAAAGATGGGGACTCCCATTATGGATAAAACCACACAAGAGCTTAAAACGCTGCAGCTCTACCATCGCCACATTCTGGATACGCTGAATTCCGGCATCATCGAACTGGACAAAGGCGACATTATCGCCACCCACAACGACGCAGCCCTGGACATCTGGGGCCTGGCCGGTGCCCGTGTGCTGGGGCGGCGGCTGCAGAACAGCGAGGTTGCCGATCGCTGTCCGGAAATGGTGCAGCGGCTGGAGGAGAGTCACGCTAAGGCGTATGCAGTGGAGTTTCAATGCACGGTTCGCGGCGAGGCAAGCGAAAAGACGGTCCACGTCATGATCCGCCCCATCGTCTCTCCGGAAGGGGAGCGCACCGGTACTCTTATTCATTGCGATGACGTGAGTCTGCAGGAGAAGCTCCAGAGCACCGTCGAGCAGTTGGAGGCCACGGGCGAGGAGTTGCAGTCCGCCAACGAGGAACTGGAAACCACCAACGAGGAGCTGCAGTCCACCAACGAAGAGCTGGAAACCACCAATGAGGAACTGCAGTCCACCAACGAGGAACTGGAAACCACGAATGAAGAGCTGCAGTCGCTGAACGAAGAGCTGGAGAACATGAACGAGGAACTGGAGCAGCGCACGCGGGCCCTGCACGAGCTCACCGCGCGTTACGCCGAAACGCTGCGCCGCATGCCCTGGCCGGTGATGCTGGTGGACCGGGAGGAAAAAATCCAGCTGTGGAATGCGGCGGCGCAGAAATTGTTCGGAGTGAGCGCTACTTCCGTGGTGGGCGTCTCTATGGACCGGCTGCCCCTGGAGCAATCGCTGAGCCGCATTCTGGTCCGCCGCTCCCGTGCCGTTCTCAAACGTCAGAAAGGCACGGTTTTGCGCAACCTCGGTTTTCACATCGGCGCTGCCCGTCAGGTGTGCGACGTGCACTTTACCCCCATTGCGCCCGCCGCCGCCATGGAGGGAGTACTTATCATGTTTGGAGGCTCGCGTGAGCGCGCCGCCAGCGCCGCCGGCCAGGCCTCAACTTTGCCCAACCCGGCAAATAGCCGCCGGCCGGGGGTGCGCAAAAAGAAGACAGGGACGCAGAACTCACGCGCTAGAAAGCGCTAGGTCATGGCCATGGTTGACCGTCACCTTGATCCGCTGCCCTGGCCCCTGAAGCGTGTGAAGCAGAAACGATCGCCTGGCTGAGCAACCGCTAAATCGCTCCGGCGATCAGACATAATTTGCAGGGCCGGGGCCGCGGGACAACCTGGGCATTCCGAGGCTGTGAAGCGCGGCCGCGAAGTGCCTGATAAGACGTGCAGGGAGCAGCAAAGCTTTCTGTTTGCGACAAGCTTTTGTGATCAGTCGAGGAATCCGCCATGCTTACTGATTGGGATCAGCTGCGGCATACGACTGTAACCGCCCAGGTCA
>DATGGJ010000620.1:0-5213 GCA_035308585.1 Terriglobales bacterium | reverse complement strand
TTTCGAGTTGCGAGCCACCCGCACCATGGAGGGGCGCAGCAGGCGGTCTTTCAGCTTGTATCCGCGCTGCAGCTCGTCGAGCACATGATGGTCTCTCACCTCATTGCTGTCCACCATCTCAATGGCTTCATGCAGGCGCGGATCAAAAGGCTCACCCTTGGCTGGTATCGGGCGCAGGCCCAGCTTTTCCAGCGCGTCCTGAAACTGCTTGCGGATCAGTTCCACTCCGGCGCGGAAATCTTCCGGTTTCTGTACCGTGGTCTGCAGCGCGCGGTCGAAGCTGTCCAAAATAGGCAGCAGGTTCCTGAGCGCATCCGCCAGCGCGAAGTCCTTGTACTCCTGCTGCTCCCGCGCCGCGCGTTTGCGCGCGTTGTCAAACTCGGCCTGCAGCCGCGCCATCCGGTCCAGCAGCAGGTTGCGTTCTGCCTGCAGTTTCTCCAGTTCCGCCCGCAGCCCGGCTGCGTCTTCAGCCGCCGCTGGCGTTGCCGCCTGCTCCGAAACGGTTTCCTCCGCCGGAGGCAGTTCGTGTTCCAGGTCCAGATCCTGAGGTTCCATTTCCGATTTACCGTTGCCCCTTGCCATGATTCACTCTGAGTCGTTCAGGATTCGATCGAAAAGGCGCGCGATGTACGACACCGCCGTGATGGTGTGCTCGTAGTCAATGCGAGTCGGCCCAATCACGGCCAGCGACCCCATCACCTCCCCGCCTACCCGCGCCGGCGCGCCGATCAGCACCAGGTTGCGCATGTGCGGCAGGTTCTCATCCAGGCCGATGATGACCCGCACCGCTTCTTCCCGCGTATTCAGGTAAGCGCTGAGCAGATCAGCCAGCCTCTCCTTCTCTTCCAAAGTTTTGAGCAGCTCCCGCAGCCGTTGCCGGTCTTCTTCGCTGACTACCAGGTTGGAGGTGCCCTCCACCCACACGGTTTGCTTGCCCTGCTCGCTTTCCAGGGCGCCTTCCCGGTAGAGCGCTTCCACCGACTGCATCAGGCGGTCATACTCGCTGCGTTCCTTCTCGATGCGCCGGGCCAGTTCCGTGCGCAGCGCTTCCAGCGTCCAGCCGCGAAAATTGTCGTTGATATAGCGCGAGGCCGAATCCAGGTCCCCCTGGCCCAGGTCACGGCTCACTCTCAGCACCCGGTCGCGCACCACTCCGGCTCGCGTTACCACCACCGCCAGCACCTTGTGTTCCGCCAGGCGGGAAAAATACACGTGATCCAGGGCGTTGCGCGAGCCTCCCGTGCTCATGGTCACGCCCACCCCGTGCGAAATCAGCGAGAGCACGTGCGAGGTTCGCTCCATGAATTCATCCGGGTTGCTGATCCCCTGCAGCACTCCCTGGATCATGTTGGCGTCCGCCGGCGCTATCTGCGCTTTGCCCGTAAGCTGCTCGACGTAATAGCGGTAGGCCGCGCTGGTGGGCACGCGTCCGGCGGAAGTGTGCGGCTGTTCCAGGAACCCGGCATCAGACAAGTCCGCCATCACATTGCGAACCGTGGCCGCGCTCAGCCCTTCCCGGCTGTTCCGCGCCAGCACGCGCGATCCTACCGGCTCGCCCGTGGAAATGAAGGTTTCCACGATGGCGGTTAGAATCTCGCTTTCCCGCTCTCCCTTGGGCCCTGGCTGTGCCATCGCAAATGTTTCGCGCGAACTCCTCAGGTCCATGCCAAAGGCGCTCGCGCTTCTCCTAAGTACTTTAGATGCTGCCGCTTACGCTAGGATTCACGACCCGCAGAGCTATCCTCCTGCCGGAGCCTCCTGGTCGCGGCCAGCTTGACCTCGCTCCCCAACAAGGATAGCTTAATTCTCTTCGTGTCAAAACTCCTAAAAGTCTCTCGCAGATGGTTTTTGCAGGCCTCTGCGGCGCTCGGGAGTTGGAGCGCCCTGGCGGCCTCGCCGCTCTTGAATAACATGCCCAGCAATCGTCAAAGCAAGTCCGCCCAGTCCGGAAATCAGCCCCATGTGATAGTCATAGGCGCCGGCGCCTTCGGGGGCTGGACCGCTCTGTACCTGCTCCGCCGGGGAGCGCGCGTCACCCTGGTGGATGCCTGGGGCCCGGGTAACTCCCGCGCCAGCTCCGGAGGCGAGACCCGGATCATTCGCGGTACCTACGGCCCCAACCAGCCCTACACCAAAATGGTGGTCCGCGCCCTGCAGCTCTGGCAGGAGAACCAGAAGCGCTGGAACCGCGTGCTCTTCCGCCGCACGGGCGTGCTCTGGATGGTGGCCCGCGAGGATGATTCCTACGAAAAAGGCTCGCTGCCCATGCTGAAGGAGGCGGGCCTGCCCTTTACCGAATTGCGTCACGACGAGTTGCTGCGCCGCTGGCCCCAGGTCAGCTTTGAAGGCGTGCGCTGGGCCATTTTCGAGCCGGAGAGCGGCGGCCTCATGGCCCGCGAAGCCTGCGCCGCCGTGCGCGATGCTTTTCTTAAGGAAGGCGGCGAGTACCGCCAGGCCTCGGTTCAGCCGCCTCAGCTCGCGGCGGGCGAGTTGAAGCAGATCACCCTGGAAGATGGTTCCCGCCTATCCGCCAACCGCTTCGTATTTGCCTGCGGGCCCTGGCTGGGCAAAGTTCTTCCCGACCTGATTGGCGACAAAATCCGGCCCACGCGCCAGGAGGTTTTCTTTTTCGGAACTGCGGCCGGCGACGTGCGCTTCAACCCCGAGAAGATGCCCATCTGGGTGGACCATGGCGAGCGCTTTTTCTACGGCTTTCCCGTGGTGGCGCGGCGCGGCTTCAAGATCGCCGACGACACCCGCGGGCCCCTCTTCGATCCCACTCACGGCCAGCGCGAGGCCAGCGCCGAGGGCCTGGACAGCGCCCGCCAGCACCTTGGCCTGCGCTTCCCGGCATTGAAAGATGCTCCGCTGCTGGAATCCCGCGTCTGCCAATATGAGAATTCGCCGGATCAGAACTTCATCATGGACCGCCACCCCCAGGCCGCCAACGTCTGGCTGCTGGGCGGCGGCTCCGGGCACGGCTTCAAGCACGGCCCCGCCGTCGGCGAAATGGCAGCGGAGATGGTGATGACTGAAAAGGCTCCCAACCCGCTGTTCGCCCTCTCGCGCTTTAAATAGCGGCAGAAATTCCTTCCCTGCCATCTTGAGCGGAGGTGGGCAATTCGCTTGCGACTCGCCCTGCAAAATCGCTGTCATCCTGAGCGAGCGCGACCGATCCCGCTTTGCGGGAGAGGGAGGCGCGAGTCGAAGGACCTTTGCATTTGCTCGCGCTGTTCTTGCAGATGGCTGGTTTTCTCTCGCGGGTGTTTACGCGCTGCCAAAGCTGGCCGCGGCCGCTTCCGCGCTGGGGTGAACCGGAATCATGCTGTGTACGTTGGTCAGCTTCAGAACGTCGTCCACCAGGCCCTTGGCGCCGGCCAAACGCAGCTCGCCGCCGCTCTGCTTCAGCAGTCCGCATACCATCATGATGATGCCCACGCCGGTGCTGTCCACCCGGCTCACATTGCTGAGGTCGAGCACGACTTTCTTTTCCTTGTCGCGCACCAGCGCCGTTCCCATCCACTCCAGGTGCTGGGCGTCGCGCCCCAGGATTATTCTTCCCGCCAGTTCTAAAACGATTACGTCGGGTGAAATGCGTTTGGAATGGATTTCGAGCATGGGCCTCTCCTTTCGTGCAGGACTAACGAGGCGCACGAAGTTTGCCCTTTGCCGTCGCGCGTGTCAACGGCTTTCACTGGCCACTGGTTACTGGATCTGAATGACGCTTTCGGGCGAGGCGGCTTTGATTTCGCCCAGCCTGGCGGCCACCTTGCGGGCGAATTCGTAGAGCGACTTGGCGTGCGGGCCCTCTTCGCCGGCCAGGACTGCGGGCAAGCCGGTGTCGCCCGCTTTACGAATCTCAGGATCGAGTTCCACTCGCCCCAGGAATGGAATATCGAACTGCTTGGCCGTGCGCTCACCGCCGCCCTTGGAGAAGATGTCAATCTCCTCGTGGCAGTGCGGGCACACAAAAAAGCTCATGTTCTCCACCAGGCCCACGATATCCACCTTTACCTGGCGGAACATCTCGATGGCTTTGCGCGCATCCTGCAGGGATACGTCCGAGGGGGTGGAAACCACGATGGCCCCGGTCAGCGGCACTGTCTGAATCAGCGATAGGGCTACGTCGCCCGTGCCCGGAGGAAGGTCGACTACAAGATAATCGAGCTGTCCCCATTCCACCTGTCCCAGAAATTGCCGCACAATGGAGTGCAGCATGGGACCCCGCCAGATCAGGGGCCGGTCGCCAGGATTCAGAAAGCCGACCGAAATCACCTTCAGCCCATAGCGCTCCAGCGGTTCGATGCGATTTTCGCCAATCACCCGCGGCGTGGCGTTCGCTCCCAGCATGAGCGGAACGTTGGGACCGTAAACGTCAGCGTCGAGCAGGCCGACCTTGTGCCCAAGTCTGGCCAGCGCTACCGCCAGGTTCACCGCCAGCGTGGTTTTGCCTACGCCTCCCTTGCCGGACCCGACGGCAACGATGGAATCCACTCCGGGGATAGGTTGCGGCCCGGGAGCCTGCTGTCCGGGACGAGGCGGCATATGGGAACTCACGGAAA
Organism: Terriglobales bacterium; assembly: GCA_035308585.1. GTDB lineage: Bacteria > Acidobacteriota > Terriglobia > Terriglobales > Acidobacteriaceae > JAICWP01. Next base: position 651 of record DATGGJ010000620.1, on the reverse strand, counting down.
ACCCTCCACTAGCGGCGATTACGGCGCGCTCAACCTCGATTATACGCCGCGGTCACAGAGCGTTGTGATGGGGTGCCGGCGTCAGCTCTCAAGGTTTCGCAGGTTTTCAGGTTCGCAAGCGGGTGGGAAACTTTGAAACCTTGAAACCTTGAAACCTTGAAACCTTGAAACTGCTTGAAAGATCCCCATTGCTCCCAACCGTGGCCTCCTCCATAATATGAGGCTCCCCCGCAAATCCCATGCCCGCCTCCCGCAAACCCGCTGTTTCGTCTTCGCAACTGGGGCTGTTCTCCGCCGCCCCCGCCCCGGCCCTCGCCCCCGCTCTTGAGCTCAATCCACGCCAGCGGGAAGCCGTGGAGCACGTTGCCGGGCCCATGCTGGTGGTGGCCGGCGCCGGCACCGGCAAGACCACGGTGCTCACCCAGCGCCTGGCCCGGCTGATCCGAGAGGGGCACGCCCGGGCGGACGAAATTCTGGCCGTCACCTACACCGACAATGCTGCCGACGAACTCAAAGAGCGAGTGAGGCGCGAACTCGGCCCCGACGCCGCTTCCGGGCTCCAGGCCTCCACCTTTCACGCCTTCTGCTACCGCATCCTTCAGAACTGCGGCCAGGCTTTCCAGGTGGTGGAGCCCCAGGACCTCTGGATCT
>DATGGJ010000619.1:0-13251 GCA_035308585.1 Terriglobales bacterium | reverse complement strand
AGACCCTGCCGCCGATAGACGAAACCAGGATGATGTGCCCGGCGCGCTGGCGGCGCATGATGGGCAGCACCGCCCTGGTGACCGCCACCTGGCCAAAGAAATTGGTTTCAAATTGCTGGCGAAGTTCCTCCAATAGCAGGTCTTCCGCGAAGCCGGCTACGGCAAAACCGGCATTGTTGACCAGCACGTCCAGGCGGCCGTAGTCGCGGTCGAGTTGGGCAACAAATTCGGGGGTGCGGTCGAACTCCGTGATATCCAGGCGGCGGACGTCAATGCGGCGGGTCACTCCAGCCGCGGCCGCGGCTTCGTCCAGGCGCTGGCGGCGGCCGAGATCGCGCATGCTGGCCACTACCCGAAACCCGGCGCGCGCCAGTTCCACTGTGGTCAGCAGCCCAATGCCGCTGGACGAGCCCGTCACCAGCGCGATTTTCTCAGCCACGATGTTCCTCGTGCGCTGGTTGTATCACGGGTGCGGACAATTTTGAACTGGGAGGGCGAGATGCCATGGCCGCTGCCGGCGAGACACCGGCGCTAACTGGTCGCGGGTACTGCCTTGCGGGCGAGGGCGCCCGCGCCGCACACATCATTCAAGAGGTACCTTCGTTAGTTCTGCGGTTCTCGGGCAGATCACTGCCTGGGGTGTTCAAATTACCAATTACAAATTACTCAATTACAAAATTCCCTCATCGCCGGCGCGAGATGATTATGACTATCAATTACTTTGCCTTGCGCCTCCCGGTTGCCAACTCGCCCGCAATACGAGAAGATTGTGGGTTTGATTCCCAGCAAAATTTTACTTCTAGAGGACGGCACTCATGGCCACCCGGCGCAGTAATGCAAAACCAGGGGAAGAGAAGAGAACACAGCCCGGCGAAATCCGCCCGGCGAAGGGCAAATTAGGGGTCATGATTCCCGGCATGGGCGCGGTGGCCACCACTTTTGTGGCCGGAGTAGAAGCGGTGCGCCGCGGCCTGGCGCAGCCCATCGGCTCGCTTACCCAGTGGGGCACAGTGCGCTTGGGCAAGCGCACCGACGGCCGCTCCCCAAAAATCAAGGAGATGGTGCCCCTGGCCGGCCTCAACGACCTGGTTTTTACCGGCTGGGACATTTTCGAAGACGACATGTACGCCGCCGCCAGCAAAGCGGGCGTGCTCGACAAGACCCTGCTCGACCAGATCAAGCCCTTCCTGCAATCAGTGAAGCCCCGTAAAGCCGTGTTCAGCCATGACTACGTGAAAAAGCTCGACGGTCCTAACGTGAAGAAGGGCAAGAACAAGATGGAGCTGGCGGAGCAGGTGCGCGAGGACATCCGCGAATTCCGCAAAAGCTCCGGGGCGGAACGGCTGATCGTTATCTGGTGCGGCTCGACCGAAATCTTCCTGCAGCCGGGACGCGCTCACGAGTCAGTGGAGGCCTTTGAGAAGGCCTTGGCCAAAAACGACGAATCCATCGCGCCTTCCATGATTTACGCCTACGCCGCACTGTCTGAAGGCGTCCCCTTCGCTAACGGCGCTCCCAACCTGACGGTGGACTTGCCCGTTATGCTGGAGCTTTCCCGCCGTAACGAGGCCCCTATCTGCGGCAAGGACTTCAAAACCGGGCAGACCCTGCTCAAGACCATCCTCGCCCCCGGTTTCAAAGCCCGTATGCTGGGCCTGGGCGGCTGGTTCTCCACCAATATCCTGGGTAACCGGGACGGCGAGGTCCTGGACGATCCGGGCTCCTTCAAGACCAAGGAAGAATCCAAGCTGGGGGTGCTGGAGCACATCCTGCAGCCCAAGCTTTACCCCGAACTATACGGCAACCTTTACCACAAGGTTCGCATTAACTATTACCCGCCGCGTGGTGATAATAAAGAAGGTTGGGACAATATTGATATCTTTGGCTGGCTCGGCTATCCAATGCAGATCAAGATTGATTTCCTGTGCCGCGACTCGATTTTGGCCGCGCCCATCGTGCTCGACCTGGTGCTGTTTCTGGACCTGGCGCAGCGCACTTCGGAGTTGCGCTGCCGCGGCATCCAGGAGTGGCTGAGCTTCTACTTCAAGTCGCCCATGACGGTGCCCGGCCTCTACCCGGAGCATGACCTGTTCATCCAGTTGATGAAGTTGAAGAACACGCTGCGCTACCTGCGCGGGGAAGAACTGATTACGCACCTGGGGCTGGAGTATTACGACTGAGAGCCACGCAACCTGCTCAGGCGGCGCAACCCAGGGAGAGTAGCATCATAGTTGCGCATGAAGCGGTTGGTCGTCCCTGCAGTGGTGCTGCTGTTTGCCGGCCTGCTACCGTCATCGGCCGAGATCTCCGGAACCTTCCGCGGTGTAATCGTCCAGCCTCCCAAGGGCGAAGCCAGCCATGGCTGGATTTATGTTCAAGGGCGCAACGGCAACCTGCGCCGGGCCGAGGTCTCCCATGCCCGGGTGCTCTACGCCGGCAGCGTTCCCGAGCGTCTGCGGGAGCAGATTCCGGCCCGGGCCTTGAAAGAAGGGGCGGAAGTACGGGTTACGGCCAGCCAGGACGGCAATGGCGAATGGCGCGCCTCGCGGGTGGAGATCCTCAAAGCAGGGAAAGTGCACCATCGTAAGCGCCCGCAGGCGCGTCCTGTGAACGACCGAGCCCCAGGCCTGAATTCGACCCTCTAACCTGCTCCTCCCCTTTATCCAGCTTCAGTGACCGCCGTCACTGTAGCCGGGCCCAACCGGGGGTCACAATAAAAGCCTATACTTTAGTTAGACCGCCTCCCGCAGGAGTTTGCCATGAGGTACGCGGTTGCGTTGCTGCTCTGCCTTTTTCTGATTTCACCGGCGCTGGCCCAAACTGAGCCCGCCTCCTCCCCCGGCGCAACTGCGCCGCCCGCCGGCCAGCAGCCGCAAACGTCGGTCCCGGCTGTCCAGGAGCCGCAACCCGCGCCACCGGCCTCCCAGGCGCCTGCCCAGCAACAGCAGCCCAAAGTGAAGCCCGGAAGCAAGGATGACGTGAACGCCATTGGCGACCGGAACATGGGGGGCAAGGGCCTGGGCAACTGGTACTCGATCGAAAAGGAGGTGGCCATGGGCAAGCAATACGCCGCCATGATCGAGTCCAGCGTCAAAATGGTTTCCGACCCGGTGATCAGCGAGTATGTCAACCGCCTTGGGCAGAACCTGGTGCGCAACTCCGACGCCAAGGTGCCTTTTACCATCAAGGTAATTGATTCCGACGAAGTCAACGCCTTCGCGCTGCCCGGCGGCTTCTTTTATGTGAACTCCGGCCTGGTGCTGGCGGCGGATGAAGAGGCTGAACTGGCGGGGGTGATGTCGCACGAGATCGCGCATGTGGCGGCCCGCCACGCCACCCGGCAGATGACCCGCGGCAACCTGGTGAACCTTGCCTCCATACCGCTCATTTTCGTGGGCGGCGGCTTGGGCTATGCCGTGCGCTCGGCCGCCGGACTCGGCCTGCCGCTTACTTTCCTGCGCTTCTCCCGCGGTTTTGAGGAAGAAGCCGACTTCCTCGGCCTGCAGTACATGTACAAGTCGGGCTATGACCCGCAGGCATATGTGACTTTCTTCGAGAAACTCCAGGCCAAAGAGAAGAAGAAACCGGGCACGCTCTCCAAAGCTTTTTCCACGCATCCCCAAACCCCTGACCGAATTAAAAGGACGCAGCAGGAGATCGCCCGCATTCTGCCAGCACGTGAGCAATACGTGATCAGCACCTCAGAGTTCGACACCGTGAAAGCCCGCCTGGCTGCCATGGAGAATCGGCGCAAAACCATCGGCCCGGCCAAGGAAAATCAGCCCAGCTTGCGGCGCACCAAGGGCAAGGACAAAGACGGCAAGACCACCGAAGACGACCGGCCGACGCTGCAACGGCGGGACGACCGGGAAAAGCAGTAGTCAGGAGTCGGCAGGACTTCATGCTGAGCGGAACAGGCGGTTCGCCGGCGAACCGGCCTGTGCAGTCGAAACACCCGTACACGGTTAGTCCATCATCGCCGCCCCCAGGATTTCTCAACTATTTTTGAGCGACCTTCAGTTCCGGTAGAAATTCCCTGGAAGCAATCCGGCTCGGCACCTTCGCAAGGGTGTTTCGACTCGGGCATGCGCCCTCGCTCAACATGACAGAATTAGAGTTTGTGTTCAGAGGAAATGTGCCGCAGTGCGGCGAAGTTGGAAAAGGCGCTCCGCGCACTGACCTCTGACTACTGACTCCCGCCTTTAGCCTTTTCCAGTCGCTCCAGCAGCAGATTCACCAAGTCCAGTTCGTTGACGCCATCATGCGGGCACATCACCGAGGCGCTGGCCAGTTCCAGGGCTTGAGTGCTGCGCGGCAGAGTAATCGCCTCCACCGCCGAACGAAGCTTGCCCATGACCGCATCCACGCCGCGGCGCTCAATTTCCGGCAGCACCACCGCGAAGCGGTCGCTCATGTACCGGCAAAGCACGTCATTGCTGCGCAGTTGCAGCTGCAGGCTGTGCGCCACCTTATGCAGCAGCTGATCGCCGGTTTCAAAGCCGTAAGCCGCATTTACCTGGCGAAAATGGCGCAGGTCGAGCAGGATGATGCCAAACTGCTTGTTGTAGCGGCGGGAACGCGCCAATTCCTGGGCCAGCGACAAATAGAAATAGCGCTGATTATGGCAGTTCGTAAGGAAATCCAGGTTGGCGACGCGGTTGAGTTCCTCGGCCAGTTGCACGTTGCGCGTGGCAGTGGCGCAGACGTCGGCCGCCGCTTGCGCCAGGGTGCGGTCATCAGCGGTGAAAAAGTTCGCCCGTTCGTGTGCCAGAACCACCACGCCCATGGCTTCGCCCAGGAACACCAATGGAGCGCACAATTCCGAGCCGGTATTGGAAAAGCAGGCGGGCCACCCGGGCTTGCTGCTGACGTCCGCTTCCAGCACGGCGGCGCGCCGTTGCAGGGCTTCGGCCACTATGCCGTTGCGCGCTGAAGCCCGAAAGCGTTCCAGGTCGGGTTCGCCATTAGAGGAAATTGCGGGCACAAAAATGCCCTGCGGCCCGCGCAGCACAATGGCCACGCTGGTGCCTTCAAAAGCGTCGCCCAGCAGATCAGTGAGGGTGGAAAAAAACTGCTGGGTATGACTGGCGGAAGCGGCGGTGCGGGCAATCAGGTTGATAAGTTCGATCTGGCGGCGCCGGCGCAAGGCGGTGGAGTGCAGGCGCGCGTTCTCCACCGCGACCGCGGTTTGCGCGGCAAACAGCGACAGCAGGGGAACGGTGCTCTCGGGGAAAGCCGCCGGGTTGTCGCTTACCAGCAGCAGCACGCCCAGCAATTGGTCGCGGACCAGCAGGGGCAGGGCCAGTTCGCTGCCGCCCCTCGCAGCTTGCCCGTGTACGTGCATCAGGGAGCGAGTTTGGGCGGCATGCTGGGCAGCGCCTTCGGTCTGCAGATGCAGCGGGCCGGGGATGGCATCCGCGTCATAGCCGTGGTGGGTCTGGGGATAAAGCTCCTGGGCCGCCTCATGGAGCAGGAATACGACGCAACGGCTCGCCCCAAAGTAGGTGCGCACCACCAGGAGGGCCTGATGCAGCACAGTTTCCAGGTCGGTGCTGGCCAGGATAAGCTGGGTGGCTTCCTGCAGCACGGCTACATCGCGGACGCTGGCGTAACCCGAGCTCACAAGAGGTCCCTTTGCGGGTCGTTGGCGTGATTATACGGGCGGCCCAAGGCAATGCCGGAGAAAGATGCGATTTCTCCGGCTAAGGGAACCATATCGTTGACCCTTGGCTTGCTTCCGGCATACCATGTGCTGCTTGCCAGGCGGGGTGGAGACCCTCCCCGATGATCGGCGAAGTCCTTGCCCATTACCGCATTGTTCGCAAACTGGGGGGCGGCGGTATGGGTGTTGTGTACGAGGCCGAAGACCTAAAACTGGGCCGCCACGTAGCCCTTAAGTTCATCCCGGAAGATCTGGCTCATGACCCCAAAGCCCTGCAACGCTTTCTGCGGGAAGCACGCGCCGCTTCGGCCCTGAATCATCCCAACATCTGCACCATCCACGAAGTGGAAGAGCACGATCGCCGGCCGTTCATCGTAATGGAAATGCTGGAAGGCGAAAGTCTCAAGCAGCGCCTTCATGGCCACCCTTTGCCCCTGGAGGAGGTGCTGGAGATCGGCATCCAGGTGGCCGACGCTCTGGGCGCGGCGCACGACAAAGGCATCATCCACCGCGACATCAAGCCCGCCAACATTTACGTTTCGCCGCGCGGACAAGCGAAAATTCTGGATTTCGGGCTGGCCAAGCTAAGTCCGACCCAGCAGATGTTTTGCCCTGACGGCAGTTCCACTTCGTCGGTCGAGGACAGCCTGACTGCCGAAGGCGTGGTGCCGGGCACGGCCGTCTACATGTCTCCGGAGCAGGTACGCAGCGAAGAGGTGGACGCGCGCTCCGACCTGTTTTCCTTCGGTGTGGTCCTCTACGAGGCGGCCACCGGGCGCAAGCCCTTTGCGGGCAAGAACGTGGTGCTCACCCTGGAGGCGATCCTGCACCAGAAGCCGGCTTCACCGTTAGCCGTGAATGCCGGCTTGCCGCCCGAATTCGAGCGCATCGTAGGCAAGGCACTGGAAAAAAACCGCGATGAGCGCTATGGCACCGCCAGCCAGTTGCGCGCCGACCTGCAGCGCTTGAAACGGGAGACCGAATCGGGCCTGGAACCCACAGCCCTGCGCAAGTCGGCGCTGCTGCCGCGCCTGCCCAGCAAAACCTTTCAGGGAGCGAGTTGGTACCATCGCTACCTGCTGCTGGCCATGGCGGGGTTGCTGGTGGCCGTGTTGACCGCCGTGGGCGCGTGGTGGTTCAAGCACGCGCGCAACGGCTCCGGGGCGCCCAACACCATCGCTGTTATTCCTTTCAGGAACATGACCGGCGACAAAGGCCAGGATTTTCTCAGCTTCGCTCTGGCCGATGAAATCGCCACACAGCTTACCTACGTTCCCACCATAGAAGTGCGTCCCCTGGAGGAATCCCGCAAATTCGCCGATGCGGATCCGCAGCAAGCGGGCCGGTCCCTGCGCGTGGCGGTGGTGCTGACAGGGCATTATCTGAGGCAAAGCTCCGCCTTACGGGTGACGCTGGAGGCGGTGGAGGTCAAAACTAACCGCGTCTTCTGGCAGGGAACCGTGGCCGCCAGCGCCGGAGACCTGACCAGAATGCAGGATGAAATCGCCAGCCAGGTGCACCAGGGATTCATTCCCCGTCTGGGCCTGGTGAGCGCTCCCCTGCAATCAGGCACGCGGGCCAAAAGCCCGCAAGCTTACGATTTCTATTTGCGCAGCCTGTCGGTTCCCCATGACCCGGCGCCCAACAAGGAGGCCATTGCGCTGCTGGAGAAAGCGGTCAAGCTCGACCCCAACTACGCTCCTGCCTGGCAGGCGCTGGGAAGGCGTTATTATTTTGACGCTGCTTATTCCGATGGCGGAGATGCCGCATTCCAGCGCTCCACTTCCTCTCTGGAACGCGCCCTGCAACTCGACCCCAATCTGATCTCGGCCGCCGCCGACCTCACCCAGAACCGCATTGAGTGGGGCGAACTGGACAAAGCGGGCGAGGCTGAAGCCCTGGTCAAGCGCCGTCCTGATAACGCCGAGGCCCACTTCACCGTGGCCTACGTGTACCGCTATGCCGGGTTGCTGGAGGCGGCAGCGCAGGAATGTGACGCCGCTTTGACTCTCGACCCCGGCGACTTCGATCTGCGCTCTTGCGCTTTTCCTTTTCTGCAACTGGGACGGACGCGAAAGGCGATGGAATACGTGCGCCTGGATCCGCACTCGGAATGGGCGCGCAATGTGATTCCTGCCATCTTGTTGCGCGCCGGCGAAACCGCGGAAGCGCGCCAGGCCGCGTCGAAGATGACCAAAGACGCGCCCTGGTATGGCGGCCTGTTGCAAACCTGCCTGCAGCAACCCGCGGAGATGACACAGGCCACGCGCGCCACCCAGTCCGCCCTTATGTTGCTGCGCGATCCCGAAATGAAATACTTGCATGCCTCGTTGCTGGGGTATTGCGGGCAGGACCAGGCCGCTTTCGATCTGCTGCGCAGCGCCATCGAGCAGAACTACTGCGCTTCTTCAGCCCTGCAGGTGGATCCGCTTTGGGCCCGGCTGCGGGACAAGCCCGAATTTTCCGAATTACAGGCCTTGGCCAACCAGTGCCAAAACCGGTTTTTGAGCGCTTTGACTCAGCCGGGGCATTGAGTTTCTGGAGGAGGGGAAATGATTCTTGCAAGCAAATCGCGCCGTCTGTTCATGGCGCTGGCGTTGATCGTCACCTTGGGCGGTTGCGCCTCCCAGCACGATGCCGATGAGAACTACTACATGGTTTGCGCCAACACGCAGATACCATACTGGCAAACGGCGCGCGCCGGATTTCTGCACGCCGCCGCCCAGATCAGAGTGAAGGCGGAGTTCGTTGGCCCCGATACCTACGATCCCAAAGCGCAGCAACTGGCGTTTGAAAAGCTGCTGCAGGCCAAGCCCACCGGCATCCTGGTTTCACCCGCCACCCCGGAGCTCATGCGCGGCGACATTGACCAGGCCATTGCCGCGGGCATTCCCGTCATCACCATTGACTCCGACTCACCCGACAGCAAGCGCCTGTTGTTCATCGGCACCAATAACTATTTGGCTGGGATGATGGGCGCCAAGGTGGCGGCCGACCAAATGCACGGCAAGGGCAATGTGGTCATCTTCACCATGCCCAACCAGGCCAACCTGGATGACCGGCTGCGCGGTTATCGCGACGTCTTCGCCGGCTACCCAGGTATGAAGATCACCCGCCTGGTGGACATCCACGGCGACCCACGGGTGGCCTTCGATACCACTGAGCAGATCATCGGACAGAAGAAAGAAAAGGTGGACGGCTTTGTCTGCCTTGAGGCCCTGGCCGGCAAAGAAGTTGCCAATGTCCTCGACCGCTACCACGTGAGCGGCAAAACCGTGGTGGCCATGGACACCGACCCGGACACGCTGGACTGGATCAAGAAGGGCGTAATCGTCGCCACTATCGCACAAAAGCCATACACGATGGCTTACGTTGGTCTGAAGATGCTGGACGACCTGCACCACCACAAGCTGCGCTCGCTGCAGCAAAACTGGGCGCAGGACCCGTTTTCACCCCTGCCCGCCTTTGTGGATACGGGCGCTACTCTGATTGACAAGAACAATGTGGACGCTTTCATGGCGGCCGAAAAATCGGCGACCGCGAAGTAAAAGCGCCGGGTGAAGAAGGACTGCCGAGAGAGCTTGCCGGCTGCGCCGGCACCTTTTCGTTGCGGCCGATCAGGCCGCCACTTCGCCGGGCGCCAACTCATCCACGTAACACCAGATCCACCTTTCGCCCGGTTCGATGGAGCGGATCAGCGGGTGCCGGGTGGCATGAAAGTGCTTGGTGGCGTGCTTGTTCTTGGAGGAGTCGCAGCACCCCACGTGGCCGCATTCCAGGCACAGGCGCAGATGAACCCAGGTATCGCCGGTTTTCACGCATTCCTCGCAAACTTGTTTGTTGGTGGTGGTGATGCGGATCTGGTCCAGGTGAGTGCACTCTGAGGCCATAAGGCTTTTCTCCTTTCCGGTCAGGCTGCGGCCGGCATCTCCAGGGCGTTACGGTCCCAGCGGGCCAGAGTGGCGCCCGCCTCATAGGTGCTTTGCAGAAAATCCAGCAGCGCGCGGCGCGGCGAATCGGCGCCGCGAACCTCATCGTACATCAACAGGAACTCGCGCAGTTTGGGGTCGTAGAAGGCGGCGCCGGGCCGCACCCGGGCAGCCGCATAATCTTCAGGCTCGGGAACGGTATAGGAATAAAAGGCGGGACCGTTCACCTCGCCGCCGCCGGGCCAGAAGCCGGCGCTGATCACTTCGTGCGAGTAGGCTTCGCGGGTGATGGCGTCGGCCCCCGGTCGTTCCGGCGCCCGCCGCCCGGAGAACCGGCTCACCGCCAAATCGAAGCTGCCCCAAAAAAAATGTACCGGGCTGCACTTGCCCAGGAACCGGGAGCGAAATTCCAGGAAGACGCTGTTCACCGTCACCAGGATGCGCCAGAAACGGCGCGCGTATTCGGCATAGTAGGCGGCGTGGATGGTGTCGCGCTCAAAGGCAATGGGATCGGGAACTTCGCAGGGTTTGGTGTTGATCCTCAGCTCAATGCCCAGGGAGCGCAGATGCGACATGAGGTCCCGGTAGAACTCGGCTACCGGCATCGGCGTGAGCGGCAGACGGTCCACCTTGCCGTCGCTGGTCGTGATTACCAGCTGATGATCGATAAAATCGAACTGGATTTCAAAGGTTCGTTCCCCAAACGGAATCGGCGAAGTGGTAAGGCCGCGCGAACTGACGTAAAGTGGCACGTTCCACCAGTGGTTGACCAGGGGTGTCAACTGCAGACGGATTTTCCCCGCCACCTGTGTCCACATATGCAGGGTGGCGTAAGTATCCTTCCAGGCTTCCAGGGGAAGCGACGGCCAGGCCGCCTCCCGCTCGCTTTCCTTCAGGCCATCTGACATGGCAACCTCGATTGTGGTGCGCCGAAAGTCAACCGGGCGGAGAACCACGGCATGCACTAACGAATGATTCTATACTCGCTGGCGGCAGCGGCAACCTGATGGCAAAATACGCCCAGGTTCCATACATCGGCCCCCGATATTCTGCTGGAGGTAGTCCGGGTGCAAGCCGAGGCCCGGGTATATGTCCTACTCGGCCTATAAGTATGGCGGGCGTCATCGCGAGTACTGCCAGTGCCCCATGTGCGGTGAAAGCGGCGGGAAGCATACTATGGGCTGTGTTTGCCCGGCCTGCGGTTCGTTGGGCGGCACGCATGAACAGGAGTGCCGCTGTCCTTTCTGCAACAACAGCAGGGCGGCGCATAACCGGGCTTGCCGCTGTCCCCGATGCGGCGAGGTCGGGTAGATTTCCGGCGGGTTTACAAATCTTTACAGGAGCATAACAAACCTTTACGTCCCGACCGGAACCGATATGTTTAGCTAGGTGCAACTTAGAGATGAGCATAGGGAGCCCTGAGCAGCTTCCTGCGAACCAGGCGAGGGCGGATGTTGTAGGAACTCAGGGTTAAGCTCTCGCCTGGATGCTCTGGAACTCGTGTAGACTGAAACATTCGGCAAGGCATTTTTCATCAGCGCCGGGGCAGTCCTTTTCAATAAGCGCGGGCAGTGAATGGGGTTCCGCGCGTGCGTTTTTAATGTCTGTTCGCTTTCAGTATTGCTAAATAAACTGCACGGTCGCGAGGCCGCATGCTCATGCTCGGTCACCTGCTCCTGTTATGCGCGATTATCGGCCTGCTGAGTTGCACCGCTTTCCTGGTTCTGCTTGCCTCCGCCTTTGTGCGTTTCAAGCGCCGCCCGCGCCGCCCAGAGATCTCTCCCTCGCGATGGCCATCCGTGAGTCTGCTGAAACCGCTGCACGGGCTGGAACCCAAGCTGGAAGAAAACCTGGAAAGTTTTTTTTGCCAGGACTATCCCCACTATGAAATTGTGTTTGGCTGCCGCCATGAGAACGACCTCGCCCTCGACGTTGTCCACGCTGTCCGCCGGCGCCATCCGCAGGTTCCGGTGCGTCTCGTCTTTTCCGGTGAACCTGGCCACCCCAACGCGAAAGTCTGCTCCCTGGAAAAGATGGCCGCGGCTGCCACTTCCGATTACCTGGTAGTCAGCGACAGCGATGTGCGGGTTACGCCTCAGTATCTGCGCGAAGTAACCCGTCCGCTTTTTCAGCCCGAGGTGGGAATGGTGACCTGCCTTTATCGCGGGGTACCCAGTGGGGGCTTGTGGTCACGCCTGGAGGCGCTGGGCATGTCGGTGGAGATGACGGCGGGTGTGGTGGTAGCGGACATGCTGGAAGGCTTGAAGTTTGCCCTGGGCCCGACCATGGCCATCCGCCGGGACACGCTGGAAGAAGCCGGCGGATTCCGCGTCCTGGCCGATTACTGTGCCGACGATTTCGTGCTCGGACAGCGGGTTTTTGAGGCCGGCAAGCTGGTCGTGCTTTCCCATTACGTGGTGGACCACGTTGCTCTCCATCAGCGCGTCATGGCTTCTCTGCAGCACCAGGTGCGGTGGATGAAGAGCACGCGTTTCTCCCGCCCCAAGGGCCACATCGGCACCGGCTTGACCTTCGCCATGCCTTTCGGCCTCATGGGTTTAGCCGCCGGCCTTGCCCTCGGCGACCCTTTGCTGGGCCTGGCCCTGTTCCTGTTCGCCGCCCTCAACCGCATGGCCGAAGCCCTGCTGGCGGGCTGGGGTGTGGTCAAAGACCCCCTGGCTCGGCGTTATTTCTGGCTGTATCCTGCGCGCGACCTGCTGGGCTTCTTTCTCTGGTGCGCCAGTTTTGCCAGTACCAGCATCGTCTGGCGTGGAGAACGCTATGAGCTGCAGATGGGCGGCAAAATGGTGCGTACCGGGTCGGCCGGGGAGTTGGCTCGGGATTCAGAAACGGTTGCTGTAGATGAACTTGCCTGAAACTTCCGCCACCACATATTTGTGCGGCAGCAGCTTATCCACCCGCTTCTTCTCGTAGGCCGGCACGAAAAGGAACACCCGCCCGCTCCCATTCCACTTCTGTAACAGGTCGCTATCCTTCAGAAAGATCTTCGGCGCATCGGGAAAGGTGGACCCGAACCACATGGAAGTGGTGCGTCCGTTCACCAGCTCGACCTGACGCCGCAAGTAGAAGAGCAGGGAAGAACCGAAAGCCTGGTCGCCGTAAATCATCACCTCATCCCCCGGCTTCTCCTGGGCCGCAATCCTCTGCGCCAGCGCCTTGGACGACATGTAGGGCCCAAAGCGGACGAGCGCGATATGGGCGGCAAACAGCAGCAGGGCCATGCCTCCGGCCAGCGCCCAGGTGGCCTGATAAGGACGGCGCCGCAGCCGCAACCACAGAGAAAGCAGCGGGGCACAGATAAGGGCCAGCACCGCCAGAATCGCGGGCAGCCGCAGCGCGGCAAACGATTCCGCGCTCAGGTCCAAAGCGTGCGACATGGAGAGCGTATCTTCCGCCATGTTGTGCTGGGCCAGCACCGTGCCAATGTCGGGGGCGTAGGGCAAGTGGCGCGAATACCACAGCCCCGCCAGCAAAGCACTCCCCGCCACTATCCCCACGATGGCAATCGCGCCCGAGGAACTGAGCAGCCACTGGCGGCCGCTCTCTTGCTCCTCGTCCCGGGCCATGGCGTCGGCAACCAGCAGCAGCAGCGGCAGATAGGCCGGGAAGGTGTAGTACTCCTGGTTGGTGGAGATGGCG
>DATGGJ010000618.1:0-6319 GCA_035308585.1 Terriglobales bacterium | reverse complement strand
TGCCTATACCGGCCAGCAAGCCAGTCATGTTCTTGGCCCAGCGCCCGCGCGATTCATATTCGGCAAACAGGGTAAAGGCGTAGATCACCAGGCCCAGAATGACCAGGAAATTCGCCACTACAGCGATGGTTTGCCGCGGGTCCATAGCTGTGTACTAGGACGCAGGTGAGAAGCAGCAGGTTGGAACTCCAGGAAGGGTAGGTGGTCGCTGGTAGCAAGTAGCAGCAGGCTGGTAAAAGCAGGAATCGGGTATGCCCTGTAGCCAGTAGTTGGTAGCGGGTGGGCGTCGCCACCACCTCTGACATACCAACTACCAACTACTTACTACCAGCTTCCCTTCTCTGACAACTGACTCCTCGGCGCAGGAAGTGCGCTAGACTCTAGAAAGTGGCTGATTTTGGCAAAATCCTTGTCTTTTTTGGCCTCCTGATCGCCTTTTTCGGGGTCATCCTGATCTTTGCCGGACGCATGCACCTGCCTATCGGCCGCCTGCCGGGGGACATCGTTTATCGCGGTAAACACACCACCTTCTACTTTCCTCTGGCCACCTCCATCATTCTCAGCGTTGTGCTCTCCTTGGTGCTGTACTTCCTAAGCCGTGTGGGGCACAGGTAAACTGCCTCTGAGATGTCCACCGGCGGCCAGCTCGATTTCACCTTCCAAATGGCGCAGCAGCGCCGCATCTGGCGCGTGCGCGATCTGGTCAGCGCGGTACGCACCCACCTGGAACGCGAATACACCGACGTTTGGGTGGAGGGTGAAATCTCCAACTTGCGGCCCGCCGAATCCGGCCACCTCTATTTCACGCTGAAGGATGAAAGCGCCCAGGTGCGCATCGTGATGTTCCGTTCCCAGGCGCGGCTGCTGCGCTTCCGCCCGGAGAACGGCATGCACGTGATCGCCCGCGGCCGGGTCACGGTGTATGACGCCCGCGGCGAACTGCAACTCTCCGCCGAGTATTTGGAACCCAAGGGCGCGGGCGCGCTGCAGGTGGCCTTCGAGCAGCTCAAGGCGCGCCTGGAAGCCGAGGGTCTGTTCGACGCCGGGCGCAAGAAGCCCATCCCGGCGCTGCCGCGCGCCATCGGGGTGGTGACCTCGCCGCGGGCCGCCGCCCTGCGCGACATTCTCAACATTCTTCGCCGCCGTCACGAGAGCGCGAACGTGCTTATTTTTCCCGCGCAGGTACAGGGGGAAAGCGCCCCCGCCGAGGTCAGCGCCGGGGTGCGTTACTTCAACCGTGCGCGCAACGTGGACGTGATCATCGTGGCCCGGGGCGGCGGCTCAGTGGAGGACCTGGCCGCCTTCAACGATGAGGCTTTGGCGCGCGCGGTGGCCGCCTCCCATATTCCCGTCATTTCCGCCGTAGGGCACGAAACCGACTTCACCATTATTGATTTCGTGGCCGACCTGCGCGCGCCCACGCCATCGGCGGCGGCCGAACTGGTGATCCGCTCGCGGCAGGAGATTGAAGAGCAGGCGGAAGGTCTGCGGCTGCGGCTGGCGCGGGCCACCCGCTACCACCTGCTGCTTCTGCGGCAGCAGCTCACGGAACTGGCGCAGCACGGGGCCTTCGGCCGCATGACCGACGCCATCGCACGCCGCCAGCAGCGGGTGGACGACCTGGTTTACCGGCTGGCCACAGCGGAGCGCGGCCTCCTGGGCCAGCAGCGGCGGCGCCTGGACATGGCCAGCGCGGGCGTGCGCCATCACGACCTGCGGCGGGTGCTGGCGGGAGTGCGCCGCGACCTGCAAGCCCACTTGGCCGCTTTGCTGGCCTCCGGCCGGGCCCACCTGCTGCGCCATCGCTCCCGCCTGGAGCAACTGGAGGCGCGTCTGCAGGGCCTTTCTCCGTTGAACATTCTGGACCGCGGCTATGCCCTGGTGTTTGATGCCCAGGGCAAGCTGGTCAAGGACGCGGCCCAGGTGCAGACCGGCGAGCAGATTCGCGCCCGCCTGGCCAAAGGGGAGTTCAGCGCCACGGTTAAGGAGCGGCGGTTTGACAGGAAGCGGTGACCGCCTTTACACCATTCTCAGCGGCCTTTAGACTAGTCGTTTCAGCATGGAGGGGGATTGGACATGGCATCCGTGGACGAAAAAGTTAAGCAGATCATCGTGGAACAGCTGGGCGTTGAGGAATCCGAAGTCACGCCCACCGCATCCTTCGTGGACGACCTGGGAGCCGACTCCCTGGACACCGTAGAGCTGGTGATGGCCTTCGAAGAGGCCTTCGACATCGAGATACCGGACGAAGATGCGGAAAAGATCCGCACCGTGCAGGACGCCATCAACTACATCGGCAAGCATGCCAAGGCGGCGAAGTAAGCTTGACCATCGTTTGCCCAGCGGCATCGCAGCCGCATTCCGGGAAGTCACATGGCGGGCGTTGACGACAAGGTGAAGGAAATCATCGTCGAGCAGCTGGGCGTTGACGAAGGCGAGGTGACGCCCAACGCCTCCTTCGTGGACGACCTGGGGGCGGATTCCCTGGACACGGTGGAATTGGTGATGGCCTTCGAGGAGGCCTTCAACCTGCAGATTCCGGATGAGGAGGCGGAAAAGATTCGCACCGTGCAGAACGCTGTGGACTACATCAAGAAACACGCCAAGGGCGGAAAATAGCCATTAGCAAAGCAGGCGAGAGCCTCGCATTCTGAGCGTAACTGAGGATTCCCCGAAGCGATGAAACAAAAAACAGAGGTATGCCCTTGGCTCGGCGCGTAGTTGTAACCGGCGTGGGACTGATCTGCGGGGTGGGCAACAGCAGCCCGGAAGTGTGGGCCAATCTGCTGGCCGGCAAGAGCGGCGTGGCCCGCATCACCCACTTCGACGTTTCCCAGTTTGCCAGCCAGATTGCGGCCGAGGTCAAGAACTTCGACCCTCTGCAGTTTGTGGATAAAAAAGAACTGAAAAAGATGGGCCGCTTCATCCACCTGGCTCTGGCTGCCTCGGATGAGGCCATGCGCATGTCAGGATTGCAGATCACATCCGAACTGGCGCCGCGGGCGGGAGTACACATCGGTTCGGGAATCGGCGGGTTCGACGTGATCGAGCGCGAGCATTCCAATTTGCTCAATGGCGGGCCGCGGCGCATTTCGCCATTTTTTATTCCCGCCTCCATCGTCAATCTCGCCGCCGGTCACGTCAGCATCCGCTACAACGCCAAGGGGCCTAATGAAGCCACCTGCACCGCCTGCACCTCCAGCGCCCATTCCGTGGGCGACGCCTTCAAAATCATCGCCCGCTGCGATGCCGAGGTAATGATTGCCGGCGGCACCGAGGCGGCCATCACTCCCATGGGGGTGGGCGGCTTCGCGGCCATGCGCGCCCTTTCCACGCGCAACGACGCGCCGGAGAAGGCCAGCCGCCCCTGGGATGCCGGCCGCGACGGCTTCGTTATCGGCGAAGGCGCGGGCGTGCTCATCCTGGAGGAACTGGAGTTTGCCCGCCGCCGCGGGGCCAAGATTCTGGCTGAAGTAGTGGGCTACGGCATGAGCGCGGACGCATTCCACATCACCCAGCCGGCGGAGAACGGCGACGGAGCCTACCGGGTGATGCGGAACACGCTGGCGGACGCCAAGGTCGGGCCCGAGCAGGTGGGCTACATCAACGCCCATGGCACCTCCACCGATATCGGCGACAAGCTGGAGACCGTGGCCATCAAACGCGCCTTCGGCGAGCACGCCTGCAAGGTGGCCATCAGCTCCACCAAGTCCATGACCGGACACCTGCTGGGCGGCGCCGGCGGCCTGGAGGCGGGCATCACTGTGCTGGCCCTGCGCGACCAGAAGATCCCGCCCACCATCAACCTGGAAAATCCCGATCCCGAGTGCGATCTGGATTACGTGCCCAACCAGGCGCGCGCCGTCAACATGGAATTCGCCATGTCAAACTCCTTCGGCTTTGGCGGCACCAACGGCGCTCTTCTGTTCCGCCGCTGGAACGATTAAATCACTTCGCGGTGGCTGCGAATCCCAGCGGCTCCCGGTTCTTCATCACCGCCGCCGCCACCAGCCCGGCGCAGAGATAGCCTACAATCTGCGTGGTCATGTAGGCGGCGGTGTAATTGCCGGGAAAGCCGTACCAGTTCCAGTAGGGAATATTGGTGGCGAGGGCCGCGATGATGCCCACCAGCACAATGAATCCCACCTTCCCGGCGTAGCTCTCCAGCCGCGTCTGCGCCAGCAGAAACACCGCCAGCAGGGTTTCCACCACCTCGGTTAGAAATTCCAAGCCCAGTTTGCCGCCGGTGATGCCCTTGGCCCCAGGCGGGTGATAGATGAGCAGCCCGGATGGATTGGCGGCCAGCTTCGGTCCATAGTCCTTCATGGCTGCGTTGCGCTGCGCCGTGGTGGGATTGGGGCCCGCTCCCAGGCCGGGAAAAATGTAGAGCCCGGAAGTCTGGCCCAGGCTGGACTGCATGGCGCCCAGCACGGGCGCTTCATTCGGAATCTCCCGCACTCCGGTGGAACCCAACGGCACCACCATGTGGGCAATGGATGCCCATATGAACATTGCGAGGCCGCCCAGCACACCTGCCAGCAGAATGCGTTTCGCCATACCACCTCCTATAGCGGCGAAATTATGGCGCAAAACCGCAGCCAGCGGCGTCCGGCGTTAAAAAAAAAGCGCAGCCTGCAGCTGCGCCTTGGTCTGACGGGAGCCCCGGCCTAGAAGCCGGTGCCGCCGCCCATATCGCTCTTGCTCTTCTTGCCCTTCTTGCCCATGGTGCAGGTATCGGCAATGTGGGTGATGTTGGTTACCTTGAACTCATGCTCTTCCTTGCCGGTCTTCTTCTCATTGGCTTCGGTAGCGGCGCTCTCGCTGCCTTCAGCCATGGCGCCCTTTTCCCACATGCCGGTCAACTTCACTTCATGGCCGACGTGATTCTTCAGTTCATCCGAACCTGTGACCATGGTCTTGCGCTTGCCATGGGTAAGCTCATAGGTGCCGGGAGATGTCCCCTCGGCCAGGCAGCCGGTCAGGCTGTGCTCTTTTGCGCCTTTCATGTGGTGCTTCGTTGTCTTGGTGGTCGTAGTCGTCTGATCTGTGCTCTGGCCCATGCTGCCCATGTTGTCCTGGGCCATCATCGCCAGACTGAAAGCGAAACACAGCGCCAACAACATTCCGAGTTTTTTCATTGCGTCCTCTCCTTGCATTCTCTGATCCGGTTAAGGATTCGTGGTCTGAGATGCCTTAGCCCAAGTAGCGGGTTGCAGGCGGCGAAGCGATTACAGGTTTTCACGGCCTTATTCCAGCGCAAAACAAAGCCGCAGGCCGAGCGAAGCGACGAGGAGGCCGCGAGCGGCAGCGGCCAGGAAACGCCGCCGCAGGAACTTTTGATATTGTAATCCCGGGCGGCGAAAAGCCGTGCAGCCCACCCGGTACAATACCGGTGTGACCGCTCCCGCTCCCACATTCTCCGGCAACAACTCCGCGACGGAACCCGCGCACCCCTTGCGGCAGCGGCTGCTCCTGCCGCTGATCGCGGCCGCCGGAGCCCTGCTGGTGCGGCTGTTCTGCGCCACCGTGCGCTATCGCAATTCCGCCGAACCGGGAGGGCCGCTGGACGCCAACGAACGGCCCATGATCTGGGCTTTCTGGCATCGCTGCCTGATCGTGGCCACACACCGTTTCCAGAAGCGGGACATCGCGGTGCTGACCAGCCGCAGCTTTGACGGTGAAATCATCTCCCGCATCATCGAGAAGTTCGGCTACCGCGCGGTGCGCGGCTCCAGCCGGCGCGGGGCACTGGCAGCGGTGCTGGGCGCACGCCGCGAACTGGAAGGCGGCCGCGCCGTCGCCTTCACCGTGGACGGCCCCCTGGGTCCGCTCTATGAAGCCAAGCCCGGCCCCATCGTGCTCTCCCGCTTGACCGGCGCCCGCATCATCGCCTTTCACATCGCCGTAGAACGCGCCTGGATCCTGGGCACCTGGGACCGCATGCTTCTGCCCAAGCCCTTTTCCCGCGCCTTCGTGCACTTCAGCGCGCCCATGGTGGTGCCCGCCGCCGCCGACGAGGCACAGATGAGCGGCTGGCTGCGCGAGCTGCAGATGACCCTCGAGCATGTGCGGGACGTTGCGGAAGGGAAAGTCAAGAAGAATTGACGATTGCTGAGTGGCGCCAGTCGTTCCTCCTAAGCATTGACAGCTTGCAGCACCCACGCCTATCTTTATTCCCGTACTTCGGTTCGCGCGTCCTGAACGCTGGTTCGGGACTGGGAAGCGGGTGAGAATCCCGCGCTGCCGCGCAACTGTAAGCGAGGAACCTGCCGCCGGTCACTGGGCGTCGCCCGGGAAGGCCGGCGGGCCGATTGCGGAC
>DATGGJ010000617.1:0-7904 GCA_035308585.1 Terriglobales bacterium | reverse complement strand
GCTTTTACCGCCCTGGCCGACCGCAAGAAGAGTATTTACGACCAGGATCTGATCGCGCTGCTGCCCCGTTCCCGCCGCGAGCCCAAGCCCGCCGCCGGACCGGGTGCCCGCGCCGCCTTCGCCAACTAGAGAATGGCTTTGACAGGGCACGGGCTTTAGCCGCGCCGTTCTGAGTTCCTCTATGCTTGTCATCCCCAGCGAGCGGAGCTCCTCTATGCTGTCATTCCGAGCGAGCCTGAGCCGAGCTGGCGAAGCGAAGGCGAGTCGAGGAACCCTTTGCTCTTCGCCGGAGCGCGGAGCTAAAAACGATCCGCCGCGGAGCGGCAAGAATGCAGCCCCGGGCGTAAGCCCGGGGACACGAAATCGCATTAACGCTCAGCCCCTGTAGGGGCGAAAGATAGGCCCATGAAACTCAGAATTACCATTCTCCCCGGTGATGGCGTAGGCCCCGAGGTCACGGCCGAAGCCGTACGCGTTTTGCAGACCGTGGCCAGCTTTGCCGGCCACGGCTTCCAGTTCCAGGAAAAGCCTTTTGGCGGCGCCGCCTGCCGCGCCTGCGGCAACCCCCTCCCGCCGGACACACTGGACGCCTGCCTGCAGAGCGATGCCGTGCTCCTGGGCGCCGTCGGCGGCCCCGACTTTGACGAACTCCCCCGCCACCTCCGCCCCGAATCCGGCCTGCTGCAGTTGCGCATGGCTCTGGGCGGCTATGCCAATCTTCGGCCCGCTGTTTCCTACAAATCTATCGCCGACTGTTCTCCGCTCCTGCCCGCCATCACCGATGGCGCTGACGTCCTGGTGGTGCGTGAACTGCTGGGCGGCCTCTACTTCAGCGAGGACCGCGGTTTCAGCGAAGACGGTTCCAGCGCCTTCAACACCATGCGCTACTCGGTGGAGGAAATCGAACGCATTGCTCATGTCGGCTTCCGCGAGGCTCGCCGCCGCCGGCGCAAGCTCACCTCCGTGGATAAAGCTAATGTCCTGGAAACCTCGCAGCTCTGGCGCAAGGTCGTAACCCGCGTAGCCCGCGAGTACCCCGAGGTCAAGCTGGAGCATATGTACGTGGATTCCTGCGCCATGCACCTGGTGAACGAGCCCCGCCGTTTCGACGTGATCCTCACCGAGAACCTGTTCGGCGACATTCTCTCCGACGAGTCCGCCGTCATCACCGGTTCGCTGGGCATGCTGGCCTCCGCCACTATCGGCGGCACCGTAAATCTTTACGAGCCGGTGCACGGCTCCGCTCCCGACATTGCCGGGCGCGGCATTGCCAACCCCTTGGGAGCGATCGCTTCCGCCGCCATGCTGCTGCGCTATTCCGCCGGATTGGAGCAGGAGGCGCGCGACGTTGAGTTCGCCATCCACTCCGTTCTGGAAGCGGGCTACCGCACCGCTGACCTGGCCCGCGGCCGCTCCCGCATTGACCTGGTTTCCACCGTGCAGATGGGCATGCAGGTGGAAAAGGTGGTCGCAGACATTCTCGACAGCCGCCATGCCTACCACGCGGTGTAAGCTGGAGCATTGATGAGCCGGCCGCGCACTCTCTTCGAAAAAATCTGGGAAGAACACGTCGTCTGCCAGCCCGCGGGCGAGCCTGCCCTGCTCTACATTGACCTTCACCTGGTGCATGAAGTGACTTCGCCGCAGGCTTTTGAAGGCTTGCGCCTGGCCGGCCGCATGCTGCGTCGTCCCGACCTTACCTTCGCCACCGTGGACCACAACGTCCCCACCCTGGCGGCCGAACGCAGCGTCCTTCGCGACCCCATCGCCGCCCAGCAGGTGGAAGCCCTGCGGCGCAATTGCCGCGACTTCGGAGTTCCCCTCTTCGATATTGATTCCGCCGAACAAGGCATCGTGCACGTGATTGGCCCCGAACTGGGTCTGACCCGACCCGGAACCACCCTGGTTTGCGGTGATAGCCACACCAGCACCCATGGCGCTTTCGGCGCGCTGGCCTTCGGCATCGGCACCTCCGAAGTCGAGCACGTGCTCGCCACCCAGTGTCTGCGCCAGGCGCGTCCCAGAACTTTGCAGATCCTGGTGCGCGGTTCCCTGCCTCCGGGGGTGACGGCCAAAGATTTAGCGCTCGGCATTATCGGGCGCATCGGAACCGATGGCGCCACCGGCTGCGTCATCGAGTACGCCGGCGAGGCCGTGCGTGCGCTCACCATGGAAGGCCGCATGACGCTCTGCAACATGAGCATCGAGGCTGGCGCCCGCGCTGGTTTGGTGGCCCCCGACGAAACCACCTTCGCTTACATGCGCGGCCGCCGCTTTGCCCCCAAAGGCGCGGCCTGGGACGAAGCTGTGGCCTATTGGAAGAGTCTGCCCAGCGATCCCGAAGCTCGGTTCGATCGCGTTCTGGAAATTGATGCCGCCGGCCTGGCTCCCGCGGTCACGTGGGGCACCAGCCCCGGCATGGTTGTTCCGGTTACGGAAGCTGTTCCCGACCCCCAGCGCTTTCCTTCTGAATCCGAGCGCAGCGCCGCCCTGCGCGCTCTGGAGTATATGGGCTTGCGCGCCGGCACTCCCATGCAGCAAGTGGCGGTCAATCGCGTCTTTATCGGCTCCTGCACCAACGCCCGCCTGGAGGATCTGCGCGCCGCGGCGCGGGTGGCCAAGGGTCACAAGGTTAATTCCAGGGTCACAGCCATGGTCGTGCCCGGCTCCCAGACCATAAAACTGGCGGCGGAAAAAGAAAAGCTCGACCAGATATTTCGCGAGGCCGGCTTCGAGTGGCGCGAATCCGGTTGCTCCATGTGCCTGGGCATGAACCCCGATATCCTGCAGCCCCTGGAGCGCTGCGCCTCCACCAGCAACCGCAACTTCGAAGGCCGCCAGGGCGCGCGCGGGCGCACCCACCTCGTCAGTCCCGCCATGGCCGCCGCCGCCGCCATTGCCGGACATTTCGTGGACATCAGGAACTGGGAGTACCGCGACTAATATGCAGCCCTTTCGCTTCCATACCGGGAGAGTGGCGCCGCTGGACCGCGCCAATGTTGATACCGATCAGATTATCCCCAAGCAGTTTCTGAAGCGCATCGAGCGCACCGGCTACGGCCAGTTCCTGTTTTACGACTGGCGCTATCTTGCTGATGGAAAGCTCGATCCCTCATTCGTGCTCAATCACCCGCGCTATTCCGGGGCGAGCATCCTGCTGGCCGGCAAAAACTTTGGCTGCGGCTCGTCCCGCGAGCATGCCCCCTGGGCCCTGCTGGATTACGGATTTCGCGCCGTAATTGCCCCCTCTTTTGCGGATATTTTTTCCACCAACTGCACCAAGAACGGCGTGCTGCCGGTGGTGCTCAGCGACTCCCAGGTCGCGGAACTGGTCCTGAGAACCGCCCAATTGGAGGGGTATTTCCTCACCATTGACCTGGAGAAGCGGGAAGTTCGCGACTCCTCCGGCTTCCTGGCGCGCTTCGAAATTGATGATTTCAGGCGCAAATTCCTGCTTGAGGGCCTGGACGATATCGGGCTGACCTTGCAGCAGGAGGCGAGCATCGGGTCCTACGAAAAGCGGCGGCGCGGATTCGCCACCCCCACTGGCGTGTAACTCAGCGATCAGCATTCAGCCCATCAACGGGAGCCTTCAATCCCGTGCGCGATTGTTGCTGAAAAGAAACACTGTTACAGCGCAAGCAGCGCCACCGCCAGCCCCAGCCACATAACAAACACCGTAACATTGATTGCAACCCGAAGCGGTGTGCTGTCTATGATCCAGTTGTATCTCGCGTCCATAACCTTCTCCTTTCCTCATCTCGTTGGACGTTGCTCTTAGCGGAAGGTAACCGCAAGCTTGGGCGGTCGCTTCCGGCTCCCTTGAGTAATACGTCGGAGGACGACAAAAGGTTTCAGGCAGGGCTTGGCATTCGGAACGCTGGAGGCTTGCGGTTCCTGGACTGATTGCTGAGCGCTGAATGCTGGCTTAGGCCGCGGTGGTTGCGGTCGCCACCTTTTCCAGTTCGGGGTAGCGCTTCAGCAGCAATTCGGGGACTTTGACGGGACGGCCGGTGAGCATGTGCTTCATCTGGATGGCGTTCACCACCGCCTTGCCCTGAAAGTGATTGTTGGCCACCACGTAGGTGACCTGTGACCGGCGGCCGATGTTCTCCACTTTCTCCTTCCAGCCCGCCAGCTCGCTTTCGCTGTACAGATAGTTGTAGCGGTCGTTGCGGTTGTCGCAGTCGAACCACTGGTCGTAGTTGCGGCCGTGCAGGCGCACGTAGCCGATTTCCGAAGTCACGTGCTGCGTGGGCGCCAGCGACTGCCCCAGCACCGGCTGGTCAATGTTGCAGAAGGCGACGTTCTTCTGGGCGAAGTAGCGCAGCGTCTCTTCCCGGTTCCAGCTGGAGTGCCGCACCTCGATCACGCGCGGAAACTCGATGAACTGACGCAGCAGCCACTCCACGTATTCCCGGTTCTCATCCGTGTTCTTGAAGGACACGGGAAACTGGATGAGCAGCGCGCCCAGGCGGCGCTCCGAGGCCAGCGCCTCCAGTCCTTCCTTGGCCTGAATCTCGTCTTCATCGCTGGGCTTGATGGTGGCCGCCGAAGTGCCCTCAATCACCGCCACCGGCGAGTGCGTAAATGAACGGTGCAGCTTGGCGGTAAAAACAAAATTCGGATTCACCGCTTCCACTTTCCTGCACCACAGCTTGGCCAGCTCGGGCTTGATGTGTCCGTAGAAGGATGTGTTGATTTCGATCATGTCCACGAACTGCGGCAGGTAATCGAGCGGGTGCTGCTTGCGCAGGCGGATTTCAGGCGGGTAAACCACGCCTTCCCAGTCCTTATAGGACCAGCCCGCCGTGCCGAATCGGATATTGTCGCTGCTCTCCACGTTGCTGCTATCAGACCCCGCCGGCAAAGCCGCTGGAAATGAAGGTCTGGCCTGCAGATTAGCACAGGCGGCGTGGCCGGCCCAACCAAAGGGCAGCGCCCCGCGCCATGCGCCAGCCGCAACGGGAGATGTTTATGAGCTTACCCGCACTTGCGTTTGGGTGAGCGCGAGGAAATGATTCATAGGAGCCTATCTCTCACACCGAGCAACACTCTCCAATTTACTGCGGAACAAATTGGGTGTGGGAGGCTGAGGCGCTCCCAGAGAATCGCACGGGTTGGGGCCGGTATCCATTCCGCGTGCGGATGTGGTACTTCTTCAGGCGCTCGCCGACCAGTCTCACCGATATGCTGCGCCAACCCTGATTCGGATTGGGTTGTGGATAATAGCTGATCGAGTAGAGGTGAGCCAGATCATCTCGCACTGAAGCAAACGCTTTCTCCTGGTCCTTCCAGCTCTTGGTAAAGTACGCTTTCCCGCCGGTGGCCGCCGTCATCCTTTCAAATACCGCGGTGGAGACAGAATCCAACTGGGCTTGCTGGGTGCTTATCATGTAAATTGAGACTCCGCTGGATTGGCCCAGCTCCGCGACGTCCTCGGGAGGCACGGTGCTGGCGTTGTCCGGTCCGTTGGAAAAAACCACCACCACTTTTCGTCCGCTTTGCTGGGCTGCGTCCTTCACCGTCAGCAATAAAGCATTGTAGAGGGCGGCGTTATCGCCCGCCACGGTCGCACGCACGCCCCGCAACACCTGCGAGCGATCGGGAGTAAGGCGAGCCACTCGTGACAAGTCGCGGCTGTAGGAATAGAAAGCTATCTTGTTCGCGGGTTCCAAAGTGCGAACGAAATTGGCGATGGCGTCCTGCGCGAACACAAAATGACGATACATGTAATTGCTGGTGTCAAACAGGACGAACACGTTGGCGCCGGCTATGGCCGAAGCGAAGCTCTCAGGAGGAGCGTCTGAGCGCGGGGACGACCGGTCATCGCCTTGCGGCAAGGGCTTGTCGCCCGCAACCTGCAGTAGCGAATGAGTCGGCTCATTGCCTTCGCCAAAGGTGGCAATCCGTTCCGGAATGCCATCCTCCAGCACGGCAAAATCCTGTGGCCGGAGTCCGGTTATGTAATTGCCTTTGTTGTCCGTTACCGCCACATTCAACTGCACCATGTTGACGATCACAAGAATTCGTGATTCGCCTTCCTGAGCCATTGTTCCGGCTCCGGGACACAGCAAAAAGACCGCCAGCATTCCCAGGGGGAGGAGATAGTATTTCTTCATGGAACCTCTGCCAGTCAAATTCTGCCCGGATCCTAATCGTGATTCTTTGTCGCGCCGGATGATTCCTCTGACTGCGAAATCGTGTCCTTCGAGGGCGACAAAACTCCTTTTCCCGCGCGGAAGTCTTCTCTGGTTTGGCGCAAGGCCCGCAGCAATGCCGGCCAATCCCCCGCATCGGTAGCGAAGATGTCTTCCGCCATGCGGCGCGTAAGTTCCGGAACCAGCTGGTTCAGCATCACCGGGGAATAACCCATCCCATCCGCCAAACGGGCCCAGTACAGATAATTGGAATCCCAGGACTCCGCCAGCAAGCCGCTGCCGTATCCCTCGCAGGCGGGAAACGGTTGCACGTTCAGCAACTCGCGGGCATAACTCTGCGCCAGCATGGGGTGAGGCACGCCGAAATCCCGAGAGAGCCGCTTCCAACTGACCTCTGCGGGATGCTGCCTGGCAAGAACCTGCAACTCCTTCCCCGCCGGCCCCGAAGAATCATTGTCCTCAGGAAATCTTCGGCGGAACTCAGCCTCGAGATAGAATGTGTCTGCCGGCATGAGCAGCGGATTTGCCTCGGCCAGCCGCCCCGTTCGCAAAGCCCTCTCCACCCGCGCCAGCCTCGCCGGCGCCATGCGATCCCCCAGAATGGTCAGTACCTTGCTGCGCAGCGGTTCATCGTTCTGGCTGGCAAGCAGCAACGCCTCTCCCGCCTGTTGATACAGCGCCACCGCGTGCAGCTCTTCTGGACTCACGTTCCACCACCGCGACAAAGTCGAATCGGTCAGGAAAACCGCTACCATTTCCGTCCAGATGAGCGCCTGAACGTTTCTTGGCGCGATAAAGTCCTCCTCGGTCTCCGCCAGCACGTAGGGCAGATTTGCGAGAGAACCAACCAAATGTGCCCCTCCACCCGCGGGGTTGCCGACTCCGAGCAGTTGCGGTGTCTTCCACACTGAACTCAATCCCGCCAGCGTTTCCCCGGCAAAATCATGGGAGCGGACAAAAAGAGGATTGTTGCGCAGGATCTGAGAGCCCGGTGGCTCGTAATACGCGTAATTCAAACCCACCAGGGTGTCGCGCAGGAAGGGAACGAGCTCGCTGCGAGCCTTGGCCAATCGCACCGGAGCGGGATGGGATTTGATTACCTTCTCCAGGTTCGTGCGCATCTCTAAATCGGTATGGCGGTTGTTGTAGACTCCGGTCGCCCATTCAGTCCTTTCACCGCTGCTGAAGATAGGCCTCGGCATCTCGAATTCCCGCAGTTCACCCACCAAAGGCATAGCCGCGGTCTCCATGCCCTTGCCACCGGCCGCGGCATCCAATTCCTTTCCCAGGGCCAATATCGTGTCCAGAGAAACCAGTCTCTGGCCATCGAGGTCGGAGCGCAGCTTTTTTGCCAGCTCCTCGTGTATCTGCCGGGCTTCAGGACTGGACTGTGGGGGACCAGCCAGCAACTCAATGATTTCATCTTGGGAGCAGGCCGGTTTGCCGGTCGCGGCCTGCATCAGTTCCCGCAAAGAGCGGCGGCCGGCGTCAAACAACTGGGTAGCCGAGGAAATTTTGCTGAATGGAGCCGTGACCTGTTGCCAGGAATTGTTCAGTGATCCCTTCGGGATCTGCCCCTGCCGCGCCAGAATCTGCCACAGCCCAACGTTGCTCTGAAAAATTCCCATGGCATTTCCGCGCAGGGTGACATCGGAAATTCGATCGAGACCCTCCGCAACCGCCAGAAAGCGCGCGATTGAGGCATTATCCAGATCCGGAAACTCCGAAAAAATAAGGTATTGA
>DATGGJ010000616.1:0-5210 GCA_035308585.1 Terriglobales bacterium | reverse complement strand
CGAATCGCTTCGGCGCTGTTTGAAGGCAGCAGGCTGGAACTAGTGCAGGTGACGGGCGCCGGACTGGACCGGTTGGATGAAGCGACGCTGAAGCGGCTCGGCATTCCCGTTGCCAATGTGCCCGCCGCCAGCAACAGCGCGGTGGCGGAATACGTAGTGGCCGCCGCCGTGGTGCTCTTGCGCCGCCTGTGCTGGGCAGACAGCGAAGTTCGCAAAGGAAACTATGTTCCCTCCCGGACGCGCCTTCTGTCTGCAAACCTCAGCGGCCTGGAAGGACTGCTGGCCGGGGTGGTGGGCCTGGGCACGATAGGGCTGGCGGCAGCGGCGGCATTTCACAAAATGGGCTGCCGCATCTGCTATTACGATCCCGCGCCGCGCGACCGCGCTGCCGCGGAGTCGTTGGGCGCCCGCCAGGTGTCGCTGCACGAACTCCTGGAAACAGCCGATGTAATCAGCCTGCACGTGCCGCTTCTGCCGGAAACCCGGGGCATGATCGGTGAGCGGCAACTCGCGAAGATGAAGCCGGGAGCGGTGCTGGTGCAGGCTTCACGCGGCGGGGTGGTGGATGAAGCGGCGCTGGCCAGCCACTTGCGGTCCGGTCACCTGGGCGGCGCCGCGGTGGACGTTTACTCCAGTGAGCCGCCGCCCTCCGACAACGCGTTGTTGGTGCTGGCCGCCGAGGGTTCGGACCGGATCTGGCTGACGCCGCACATCGCCGGGGTCACACGGCAGGCTTCCGAAGTGCTGTTCCGGACGGCCTGGGCTAACGTGGAGCGAGTGTTAATTGCCGGGCAGCCACCGCTGAATCGCGTGTACTGATAACGCAGCCGCGCAGCAGCTGCAAGAATGTAGCTCCGGAATCGGAGTGGAGCGATGCTGGCCCCAGCAGGGCGGAAGAGGAGTTCTCACTTTAGCTTCAGCAGACCGATTGCCTATGCCGCTGAGCAAACGCTGGTATACCACCCTTTACGTGCAGGTGATCATCGCCATCCTGCTGGGGATAGCGGTGGGGCACCTGTTTCCCAACACCGGCATTGCCTGCAAGCCGCTGGGCGACGCCTTCGTCGCTCTGATCCGCATGATGATCGCCCCGGTGGTGTTCTGCACTGTGGTGCAAGGCATCGCCTCCATGAGCGACCTAAAAAAAGTGGGCCGCATCGGGGTGAAGGCGCTGGTGTACTTCGAGGTGGTTTCCACTTTTGCGCTGGCCATCGGCCTCATCATCGGACACGTGCTGCATCCTGGAGTGGGCTTCAACGTTGACGCGGCCACGCTCGACCCCAAGGCGGTGGCGGCCTATGCCGGCCATGCCAAGGAGGTCGGAATCATCGGCCGGCTGATGGCGGCCATTCCCAAGACCTTCGTGGATGCTTTTGTTCACGGCGATGTGTTGCAGGTGCTGCTGGTCTCGATTCTGACCGGCTTCGCCCTGGCGCGCATGGGTGCCACCGGTGCGAAGGTAACCCGAGCGGTGGAAGCCGCCGGCAAGGTATTCTTTGGAATCGTCCGCATGATCGTGAAAGCCGCGCCCATCGGAGCGTTTGGGGCGATGGCGTTCACGGTGGGCCGCTACCGCATCACCTCGTTGTCCAACCTGGCTGAACTGATTGGCACTTTTTATCTGACCAGCATCATCTTCGTGCTGCTGGTGCTGGGCATCATCAGCCGCCTGACCGGCTTTTCTATCCTGCGCTTTCTCGCCTACATCAAGGATGAGCTGCTCATCGTCTTGGGCACCAGTTCGTCTGAGACCGTGCTGCCCGACATGATGCAGAAACTGGAGCGCCTGGGTGCTTCCGCATCGGTCGTGGGCCTGGTCTTTCCTACCGGCTATAGCTTTAACACCGACGGGACAAACATCTACATGACGCTCTCCGTACTGTTTCTGGCGCAGGCCACCAATACGCACCTCACCCTGGTGCAGGAGTTGGGCATCCTGCTCTTCGCCATGATCGCCTCTAAGGGCGGGTCGGGCGTCACCGGAAACGGATTTGTCACGCTCGCTGCCACCCTGGCGGCGGTGCCCTCCATTCCCATTCAGGCTCTCGCTCTTTTGCTGGGCGTGGACAAATTCATGAGCGAATGCCGTGCGCTGACCAACGTGGTGGGAAACGGCGTGGCCACGCTGGTCGTGAGCCGCTGGGAAGGAGAGCTGACGGGCGCGGACCTGCGTGACAGCCTGGCCATAGCCATGGCGGCGCCCACCCCTGAGCCGGAGCAGGTCCGAGCCGCGGGCAGCTGAGCGAATGGTGGACAGAAAAGGGTAATGCGCCTGCTAAGTGCGCGATTTTTTGCCGGCTGCCGCAGTCTGCTGCACCGTGGTTTGCTGGCTGTAGGCCAATTGCCAGCGTCCGTCGCGCTTGATCCAGATGCGAGTCACGTGCGTCGGCTTGCCTCCTGGCGATTGGTGCAACGAAGTCATTACCACCGCGTCGGGAAAGTCGAACATATGCGCGGACACCAGCGGAGGCGGCGCTGAACCGCTTCCCGCCTTCTTCTGCCGGTCGAGAATATCCATGCGGTCTTTTTTGTCGAGCGGGTGGTCATTGCCCGAACTGATCAGCTGGAACTCATCGGCCACGTGCGGCGCCCAATTCTGCGATTCATGATGGGTCACGGCTGTTTCCAGCGCCTGCCAGGAGGAAATCACACCCTGTTCCGCCGCGTTTCTGGGCTTGTAAGGAACCGTCTTGCAGGGATTCACGCACTCTTTGCCGCGCTCCGCCGCGGTTCCGGTATGACCTTTTTCGGCCAGAGTGGCGGCGTGCGAGACCAGCAGGCGCCAGCCTGCAGGACGCTTCACCCATACGCGCAGAACGTGAGTTTTTCCGCTCACCGCGGTAATCTCGCCAACCTGGCCGAAGCTCACTTCCTTAACCTCGGCATCAGCGGGATTCCCGCCGGCCAGTGAGGGCAGGTCGCGCATGGCTTGGGCCTTGCTCATCGTCTGGCCTTGGGTATCGGTCCAGGTGAAATTTGGATCCAGCAGCTTGGCGGCGCCCGCCTTGTCATTTTTAGCCAGCGCCTGCACGAATGCGTGATCCGCGTCCACAACCGCCTGAGTAGTTTCCGCGGCAAACGCCCGTCCGGGACCCAACGCCGCCAGTACCCACAAACTGCCCACAACAACTGCAATTTTCACGACACGCGCCATTGACCGCCTCCTTAGATAAGTGCCGACAGAGACTAACCGTGGGTATCGGAGCCGACGACGCGCTACTGCCCTTTCTTAAGCAGGGATAGCGCTCTTTCGTAATAAACGGGATCGTAGTATTTTTCCGGCGCCGGCGGATGTCCGCCCCACTCTCCCTCAACCTCCGCTCGCAGCTTGAGCACGTTCCGGAAGGCCGCCGGATCGAAACGGGCGTCCGGCTGGTATCCGCCGGGTGCCAGCATGTCGGCATAAGTCTCCGCAGCGATTTCAGGCGTCAGATGAGAGCCAGTGGTCAGAAGGCTGATCACCTGTTGTTTGTTGGCCGGATCGAGCAGCCAGCGCTGGGCCTCAATGTAGGCGGCGAGGTAACGCTCCAGCACGCCGGCATGGTCTCGCGCCCACCGGCGCCGGACGAAAGCGCCAAAGCCCTGATAGGGGCCGATGAAATGCAAGGTGGAGCCCAGGCTGCCGAATCCCTCGCGCTTAGCCACCAGCGAAGTGGGCGGCCCCAGCATGGAGCCGGCATACTGTTTGTCCGCGCGCATGGCCTTCAGCCGCAGGGGGGTGGCGCCCAGTGCCTTCAGTCGGCAGTCGCGGCCCGGCTTGAGCCCGTTGAGGAGCAGAATCTTCTTAAGCTGCAGTGCGTAGGCTGTGTTGATGGCGTCCACCAGCAGCGTGCGCCCGCGCAGGTCGGCAAAGTTCTTGATCTCGGGCTGAACAATCAGTTCGTTGTTGGCGCCATCGCCTCCCATGACCGTGACCACATCCGCGGCCGAGCTCTCCACCATGAAGACGGCATTATCCACCGCGGCATGGCCGATATCAGCTTTGCCGCTGGCCAGCATGGCGCGCAAAATGTTGGAGCTGTCCGCGTGTTCGTTCTCCAGTTGGATACCGTGTTCGGCGAAGTAGCCGTTTTTCTCGGCCACCACGATGGGCAGGGAGGGAAACAACGTGACCACGCGGACGCTGGCCAGCTTGGGCGCTTGCGCCGTCGCACAGGCTACGGCCAGCATTACAGCTGTCAAGCAGCAGATTACGCGCATATTCATGTCCTGAGCAGGTGGGATTTGAGCCAGTTGGCTACCAGTTTGTCTGCGTTGGGGTCTCCCCCCATGTGGCCGCCTTCCGGGTAGGTGCGGGCGCACTTGGGCTCGCCATTCTCCAGGAGCAGGTACAAATCGCGAATGGAAATCCAGGGATCTTTTTCGCCGTTCACCAGCAACAGCGGCGCGCAAGGCTTTTGCAGCCAACCTTGCGCCTGCAGGGAAACGGTTGGCGCCTGACGCCGCAATTCTTCCAGATCGCGCACGTGGTGGGCATAGATCATGGAATCCAGAAGCGACCACAGGTAAAGCCGGTCCTGCTGCAGGTGCCCGAACCAATCCTGCTGGAAGGTGTAGTGCGCGGGACCGCCCCAATCCACCGCTGCCCGCAGCCGCTTGCTTTCCACGTAGGCCATTTTGGCTCCCCAGTAGCCGCCATAGCTGCGGCCCAGGATTCCCATGCGCGTTCCATCCACATCCTTGCGCGTCAGCAGATAATCAATAATCGCGCTATAGAAGCGGTGCGCGTCCGGCGTGTACCACAGCGGGCATTCGCCATTGCCCGGCATATCGGTGGAGAAGGCTGCCAGGCCGGCGCCCAGCAGGTCCGAGGTGCTGCGCTCTTCTTTATAAACATCAATCCCGCCTGTGGCAATCACCACCGGAGGCCAGGAAATACCTGTGGGGAGCCGCAAGTAGCCGATGATTTCCCTGCCTGCAAACGGAATGCTCACCCGCTCCAGCGGGGGATCGAAGTAGCGCGCCGCTTTCAGATAATTCTCGATGCACTTGCGATACGCAGCCTGTTTGGCGGGGTGATTGATGACCGGAAACTTGGCAATGCCGTAATACAAGGACGCCTTTTCGTAGCCATCCTTCGCCAGCTCGGTTTGGGCTTGTGCTTCAGCTTGCTCGGCCCGGCGCTCCCACGGTTCAGCCAGACCAGTCCAGGCGGCGACCCAGGGTTCCGGCGCCAAATCCGGCAGCGAGCGGAAAACGGCTTCCGCCTG
>DATGGJ010000615.1:0-1957 GCA_035308585.1 Terriglobales bacterium | reverse complement strand
GAGACCGGCTCTCCAACTACATCCGCTATTTCGAGGTGGAGAACCCGCAGTTGCCGGGGTTAGGCGCCCTGAGCCAGGTGGAAGCGCTGGCCCAAAGCGTGTGCAAGCAGCGATCGGGAGACGCCATGTCGTGCATGAGCTGCCACGACCCGCACTCCTGGCCCTCGCCCGAAACAAAGGTAGCGTACTACCGAAGCAAGTGCCTGGCCTGCCATGGGGTGGCGTTCGGGCAGAAGCACCGGCAGGGCAATCCCAACTGCATCGGTTGCCATATGCCGGCGG
The DNA here is from genome assembly GCA_035308585.1 of Terriglobales bacterium. Taxonomy (GTDB): domain Bacteria; phylum Acidobacteriota; class Terriglobia; order Terriglobales; family Acidobacteriaceae; genus JAICWP01. The sequence continues at coordinate 1,675 of DATGGJ010000615.1, read as the reverse complement.
TAGCCAGCCGCGACGTGGCCCACACCCAGGCCACTGACCACCGCATCCTGCGCCGCCCTGGGCCCCAGCCAATGCTGACTGACTTGAATTCCTTGTCGAAACCCGCCCTGCCGCAACTAGTGAGCTTTCCCGCCAGCGCCGGACCGCCCGATGTTCGCGACCTGGCCCTCGCCTGGGATGCGCTGGTGCGACGCGGCCAGGGGGAATTTGCCCCACGAGCGTACGACCTGCTGAAGCAAGCTTTACGCCAGGATCCCAACGATGCGACCGTGGCTGCCGACCTTGCCTACATCGAGCAGAAGGCCGGGAATACGACCCAGGCAAAGCAGCTATACCAGCAGGCCCTGCAAGCCGATCCCACCCAGGTGGATGCCGCCGTGAATCTGGGGGTCATTGAGGCGCAGGGCGGTGATCCCAAGGCGGCGCTAAAGCTCTGGCAGGATGCTTTCGGCAGGGCGCCGGCGCACAGTGCCATTGGCATAGACCTGGCCCTGGTGTCCTGCGATATGGGCCAGGTTGATGCGGCCCGTACCTACCTCAACCGAGTTCTGCAATTCAATCCTGACCTGGCTAGAGCCCGGCAGTTTCTCGAGCACCTGAATGCGCAGCCGCCAAAGTGCCAACCCTAGCTCGCGCGGGCCGATTCACTGAGACCGCCCGCCGGTCTGGCTGCGTACCTGCTGGAGCAGCCGCAGGTTATCCTTCGCCACCTGGTTATTGGGATCAAGGCTGAGAGCGCGGCGCAGGTGGCTTTCCGCGGCGCTGTAATCCTTCAAGGCGGCCAGCACGGAGCCCAGGCGGGCTTCGGCATCGGCATCGTTGGGGCGGCGCTTCACCACTTGCTCGAATTGCCGGGCTGATTCGGCGAATTGCCCGTTGAAGGCCAGGGCGGAGGCCAGGTTATAGCGGGCGTCGAGATAATCGGGGTCCACTTGTACGGCTTGTTGCAGGCGCTGCACGGCCTCCTGCTTGCGCCCCAGTTGCAGCAGGGCCGCGCCCAGGCTGTTAAGGGCGGTGGCGCTGTCGGGACGCTGAGCGACGGCAACTGAGAAGTGCCGGACGGCCTCAACCGGTTCCTGGCGCGAAAGCAGCAGGGCGCCAAGGTTGTAGTTGGCGGCGTAGTCGCTGGGGTCGCGCTGCAGCTTGTGGCGCATCAGCGCTTCCTGCAGCACCATGCGACCGTCGCCTCCACCGGGAGAGCTGGTAACCACCTGCAACGAGAGATGAGCCATCTCGTCCATGGCCATGTTGCCGGCCATCACCGGCTGTGGCGGGTGGTGCGGGTTGCGCGGATTCTGCTCCGAATTGTCGTAGGTGTAACGCATGGAAACCACGCTGCCGGCGGGAAGAAACACGGGTTTGCGGTAACGGTAGATGCCCTGCCATGCCGGATCCCAATGGGGAATCAGCAGCAGCCACTTGCGGGAGCCATTAGGCAGTGTGGCGTAGGCCGCCAGTCGCTTGCCCAGATAATGAGCGTGCGGATAAACCGCATACACGCGCACGGCCAGCGGCAGCGTGAAGTCATCCGCCACCTGAAAATCGCCGACCCCGGCGGGAATATTGAGCTGGTCATCGCCGTCCAACTGCAGCAGCATGGGTTGCAGTGTGGGCTTCTTGTCGGAAAAGAAGAGCCCGATGGTGGGCCGAATGGGCAACGGCGTACCCGAAGGAC
>DATGGJ010000614.1:0-3673 GCA_035308585.1 Terriglobales bacterium | reverse complement strand
CACGAAACTTGCGAGCGCCTGCGCACGCTCAGCCCGTCTTCGCTGCAGCTCACCAAGAAGGCGCTTTACACCTGGGACGCGGCGCATTTCACCAAGGGCCTGGAGCGGGCGGAGAAGATTTATCTTGAAGAACTGATGCAGAGCGAGGACGCAAAAGAGGGTATCAGCGCCTTCATGCAGAAGCGCCAACCGGAGTGGAAGGGGAAGTGAGGCAATTCAGTAATTGTGTAATCGGGTAATTGAGTAGTCTGAACGCATCGGGTGGTGCGTTTTTGATTACCCTTACTCAATTACACAATTACTCAATCGAAACCATGCCGAAACTGACCACAATGCGCGATGCAGTTGCCTCCTTCGTTCCCGACGGCGCCAGTGTCGCTCTTGGTCTGCAGATGGAGCAGAACCTTCCTTTTGCGGTGGGGCACGAGATCATCCGCCAGAGGAGGCGCGGACTGCGCCTGATTGGGCCGATCTCCGACATTCTGTTCGACCAGATGATCGCCAGCGGCTGCGTCAGCGAAATCGTTGCTGCGTGGGTGGGCAACGTCATGATGGGCTCGGCGTATAACTTCCGCCGGGCAGCGGAGAGTGGCGCCATCAAGGTCTTCAATATGACCAATTTTTCCATCGCGCTGGGGCTGCAGGCGGGCGCCATGGGCGTGCCTTTCATCCCCACGCGCACGGCCATGGGCTCGGATGTGCCCAAAGGCAATCATTTTTTCTATGGCATCTTTTCGCCCTTTGAGGGCAAGGAGCCACTACTGGCGGTGCGGGCGATCAATCCCAACGTCACCATCGTGCACGCCCAGCGCGCCGATGCCGAGGGCAACGCCCACAACTGGGGAAGTTTTGGCGTGATGCTGGAAGCGGTGCGTGCCGCCAAACACGTTATTGTCGTGGCCGAAGATATTGTGGATCCGGACGTTATCGCCAGTGATCCCAACCGCACCGTGATACCCGGCTTTCTGGTCAGTGCGGTGGTGGAGTGCCCTTATGGAGCGCATCCTTCGCCGGTGCAAGGCTACTACAGGCGCGACGACGCTTTTTTCCGCGAATACCATCAGCAGACCAAGACCCCGGAAGAAAGTGAGGCCTGGCGCCAGCGCTGGGTGCACGGCGTTGCTGATTGCGAACAATACGTGGAACTGTTAGGCGGTGCGCGGGTGGCGGAGCTGGGAGTGAAGCAGCACGCCTATGCGGCGGCTACGGATTATGGGTATTGAAGGAAGCATTTAGCAATTTCGGCATGAAAAAAGAACTCATTTCGCTTTGCGTCAACGGCCGCACCCACGAACTGGCGGCGGAGCCCAGCAAGCTGCTGCTTGACGCGCTGCGCGAGGACCTGCGCCTTACGGGCTCGAAGCGCGGCTGCGACGACTCCTCCTGCGGCGCCTGCACGGTGCAGGTGGACGGCATTCCCATGCTGGCGTGCACGCTGCTGGCTGCCAGCTGCCAGGAGCAGGAGATCACCACGGTGGAAGGGGTGAGCGAGCATGGCAGTCTGGCCGCCATCCAGAAGGCGTATGGAGATTGGGGCGGCGCCCAGTGCGGCTACTGCACTCCCGGCTTCATCATGACCGTGAAATACCTGCTGGCCAACAATCCGCATCCGACGGAAGCGGAAATCAAGCAGGCGCTGAGCGGCAATCTGTGCCGCTGTACCGGCTACAACCAGATGTACGAGGCCATCAAGTCGGCTATTCAGGCCGAGCGAAGAGGAATGGCGGCAGTGAAATAGCATGGCGAACGACAAGAGGCCTACGACGAACGACCCCGCCGCCAGCGGCTTTTCCGTAATCGGTAAGCGCACCGCCATGGTGGACGCCGCCGAGAAGACCACCGGCGCCGGGAAGTACACCGACGACCTGGCTGTTCCCGGCATGCTGATCGGCAAGATCCTGCACTCGCCCTACCCGCACGCACGCGTCAAGCGCATTGATGCCAGCAGGGCGCTGGCGCTCGCAGGCGTCGCTGCAGTGATTACCGGCCAGGACGCGCCCATAACCTATGGCATTCTTCCTATCGGCCACGACGAGCACGCGCTGGCGGTGGACAAGGTGCGCTACGTGGGAGATAACGTCGCCTGCGTGGCCGCCGAGAGTGAAGCCATCGCCGAGCAGGCGCTGGAACTGATTGACGTCGAGTACGAACTGCTGCCCGCCTGGTTCGATCCTGAGCAGTCCATGAGGGCCGAGGAGGAATTCATCCACGAAGGGCGGCCGCACAACATCGAAAAAGAATATCACCACGTTTTTGGCGACCCAGAGAAAGGCTTTGCCGAGAGCGATTACATCCACGAGGCCCGCTACATTGCCAACGAGGTGACGCATGCGGCCATGGAGCCGCATTCCACGCTGGCCAGCTTCGAGCTTGACCCCCACACCGGCAAGCTTGGACGCCTGACCGTGTGGTCGTCCACCCAGGTGCCTTATTACCTGCAGCACAAGCTGTCACTGGTGCTGGAAATGCCCATGGCGCAGATTCGCGTCATCAAGCCGCTGGTGGGCGGCGGCTTCGGCGGCAAGAGCGAAGTCATCCCCCTGGAGATTATTGCCGCCATAGCAGCGCGTGCCGCCAAGCGCCCAGTGAAAATTACCTACACGCGTGAAGAGGTTTTCTGGGCGCACCGCGGCCGGCCGCGCACGATTGTGGATCTCAAAACCGGAGTCAAGAAGGACGGCCGCATGATGGCGGTTCGCGCCCGGGTGGTGCAGGATGGCGGCGCCTACTGCTCCTATGGGCCCGTCACCATTCTTTATTCCGGCGCGCTGCTGGGGGCCATCTACGACATACCCAACGTCGCCTATGACGGCTACCGGGTGCTCACCAACAAGCCTGCCTGCGGGGCCATGCGCGGGCACGGAACCGTGAACGTGCGCTTTGCCTTCGAATCGCAGCTGGATGAAATCTGCGCCGCGCTCAAGCTTGACCCCTGCCAGGCGCGGCGGAAGAACTTCCTGAAGCCGCCCTGCATCACTGTCAACAACCTGCGCGTACTGAGCTATGGTTTGCCCGAGTGCGCGCAGAAGGTCGCTGCCGCCTCCCGCTGGAATGAGCGCCACGGCAAGCTGGGACGTGGGCGCGGCCTGGGCATGGGCTGCAGCCACTACGTGAGCGGCGCAGCTAACTCCATCATCCGGTCCGACATGCCACACTCCACCGTCAACATCAAGGTGGACCGTGACGGCGGCGTGGTGGTTTACACCGGAGCTTCCGAAATCGGCCAGGGATCGGACACCATGACCGCGCAAGTTGCCGCCGAAGTGCTGGGCTGCTCGCTATCGCGGGTGCGCGTGGTGGCCGCCGACACCGACCTGACGCCGATTGACATCGGCTCGTACTCCAGCCGCGTGACCATGATGGCCGGCAACGCCACGCTGCGAGCGGCCGAAGAAATTCGCAAACAAATTGCCAGCGCCGCCGCCCGCAAGATGAACTGCGCGCCGGAAGAGTTGGTCTTCCGCAACGACCAAGTCGTTACCAGGGACTTTGTGGCGCGGGCGCCCTCGCCCGCGGCTTTTGACGTTGCATCGCGCCTGAGAACTTGGTCGTTGCTGAAGACCAACTCTTCCGGCGCACAGTTCATCTTGCGGGCGGCGGCGCTGGCAATCTGTTTGCGAATTTCATCGGCCGCGCGCAGCGTGGCGTTGCCCGCCATCATGGTCACGCGGCT
>DATGGJ010000613.1:0-4818 GCA_035308585.1 Terriglobales bacterium | reverse complement strand
GTTTCTGGCGCACTACTGGGAAGGCCGAATGCGGCCGCTGCACGCGTATGCCTTTGGCTGGATTGATAAGTGGGCGCGGCTGGCGGCGGTAGCACCCCGTCTGGCAAACCTGTTTACGCAGGCGCCCGGGCTGAGCGGGCTGGCCAAGTGGGCGGCGGGAGTGCCCCAGCAGCGCACCATTCCGGCGTTCGCGCCGGAAACATTCAAGAACTGGTTCTGCAAGCGGAGCGTACGAAATGAAGGCAGGCCGCGGGTGATTTTGTGGCCGGACACCTTCAACAATTATTTCAAGCCGCAGGCATCGCGGGCGGCAACGGAAGTGTTGGAGGCGGCGGGATACCACGTGGTGGTGCCGCAACAGCACCTGTGCTGTGGCAGGCCGCTCTACGATTACGGGTTTCTGGAGATGGCGAAGTCGTACTTGCAGCGAGTGCTGGTGGCGCTGGGCCCGGAAATAGAAGCGGGCACCCCCATGGTGGTGCTGGAACCGAGTTGCGGCTCGGTGTTTCGCGACGACCTGCGCGGGCTGATGCCGGAATCTCAGCCCGCGCAAAAGCTGATGGAGCAGACATTTACGCTGGCGGAGTTTCTGGAAAAGAACGGATGCCCGGTTCCCCAGGTGGGGGGAAAGGCCATTGTGCACGGGCATTGCCATCACAAGGCCATCATGCGGCTGAAAGAAGAAAAACAAGTGATGGACAAGATGGGGCTGGAGTACCGGCTGCTGGACGCGGGTTGCTGCGGCATGGCAGGCGCGTTCGGCTATGAGAAAGACCATTACGAGATTTCGGTAGCCGTAGGGGAACGAGTGTTATTGCCGGCGGTGCGCCAGGCGGAGGAATCAACTCTCATCATCGCCGACGGCTTCAGTTGCCAGAGCCAGATCGAGCAGCAGGCGGGCCGGCGAGCGCTGCATCTGGCGGAAGTGCTGGCCATGGGGCTGAAGCACGCTGGGTAGCTATCCAGCGGGGTGGGCTCTATCGCACTTTCAGTCCGTACTTCTGCGTCATTGGCGGGACGATGCCGTTCATCCGCAGGTATTCGACCAGCTGACCGTAGTGGTCGGTGATGTGCCATACCGCGAGAACCGAGATTCCTAACCTTGTGTTCGGGCCGCCGTAACGACCCTCGACACGATCGAGTGCATTGGCGGCGGTGAGGCCGGCGACGACGCGGTTGCTGTAATCGAAGGAATCCTTCAGGTACCGGATAAGCTCGGCCTTGCTCTGCGCGGGCGAGTGGCCGCCTTTTTCGCAGTCGGCGGGCGGCTGTTTGCCCTCGAACTCGTTAAAGAAGGCGAACTGAGCGCAGGCGACATGCTTTACCTGCTCGCCGAATGTGCGCACCCCGGTGAAATTGCCTTGGCTCGGAGCGAAGTCATACTTGTCCTTCGGCATGGCCTCGACCACCCCGAGAAAGCTACCTTCGGTGAATTCCAGCGTTTGGCTGATGCTTGCGGCGATGGACGTGGGCACGTCACCGAGGAACGATTGCGCGGGGGCCGCCTTGGCGGCGGCTTTCGATGCAGTTCCGCTCTGCGCCAGCGAGAAGCCAGTGAGCGAGCCCAGCAAGCAAATTAGCAGTAAACGTTTTCTCATGGCACCCTCTGGGGTTACAGCAACCGGGTTGCTGCGGCGAATGTTCGAGGGTACGACAACAAACATCGCCGAAGCAATCGTCATAGCGGTCAAACGCCTTGTTCCAGCCGCGGCCGCAAGCCGGCCTCGATCAGTCATGTCCTAGCCATACGTGATTGGCATCACAGCAACCCTCTTTGCAGCGGCGAAGAATGGGATCGTTCACCTGTCTCTTGAATGATGCGCCGCCCCCGCCGTCTGGTAAACAGCGTCATTCTCAAGGAGAGTCATATGCGGCGTTTCCTTTTGTCAGCCCTTTCTTTTCTCCTGCTGGCAACCCTCACCTGTTTCTCCCAACAAACCGAAATCACTCAGTTCGCTGTCGTCACCGGTTATTCCTATCTGGCCACCCCATCATTGAATCTGGCGCAGCGCGGATTCAATGGTGACTTTGCCCAGAACGTTCGCCCCTGGTTGTCGCTAGGCTTCGATTTCAGCTCTTTCGGCGGCGGTTCTACGCTGCTGCCGAGCTATCTGAATTCGGCAACCCAGTTGAAGCTGGCGCAGGCGGTTCAAGGCGGGTTCCCGGCGAGCGCGCTGGCACGGGGGATTCCTTACACTTCCTCCACTTACACCTATCAGGCCGGACCGCAATTCAATTACCGGCGGCTGCGAAAGGTCACCCTTTTCATTCGTCCCGCCCTGGGGTTGCTGCACGCTAAAGTCCAGACTACTCCGAACCCGCTGGCTGCACAGCTGGTCAAGGGCCTAATGAAGGGGAAGTTATCGTCGGCTGACAACGCGATTTTTTGGGGCTTCGGAGGCGGAGCCACGTGGGAGATCCATCCGAACTTCGGCCTTCGCGTCGCTGCCGACCTGGCCCGCTTCAACTTTTTCCCCGACATGCTGAACGGCAGTCGCAACACCGTGCGCTTGACGGTAGCAACGAAGATTGGCTTTGGCAGGAACATCATGCAAACCTATTGATCTGCGGCCCCCGCCCGCAAATCGCCTCCCCCGCTGCTGAAGGCGGCATTTGTCTGAATCTGTGCTCCAGCTAGTTTGATTCGGGAGCTGAGAAGCCATGAATCGCACCATCAATGACATCTTTTTCTCGGTTGTGGAGCGCGACCACGAACGCGTCATGCTGTACAAGCCAGGCAAAGAGTGGCTGCCCATCTCGGCGCGCGAGCTGTACCGCAAGGTGGTGGGAACAGCCCGGGCGCTGGATGCCTGGGGAATCGGCCGCGGCGATCACGTCGCCATTCTCAGTGAGAACCGGCCGGAATGGGCGGTGGCCGATTTTGCCGGCATGCTGGTGGGAGCGGCTGGCGTACCCATCTACCCCACTCTGACCGGAGAGCAGACTCTGGCAATTCTTCAGGACTCGGGGGCGCGCCTGGCCTTCGTTTCCACCCTCGAGCAGCTTAAGAAAATTCTTGCCGTGAAGGATCGGACCGCGGTCGAGCAGGTGGTGGTCATGGATGAAGTCGGGGGCATTCCCGAGGCCATTCCCATGCACCGCCTGGCGATGAACCCAGGGACGGGGCGGGACCATGAAATGGAGGCGCGCGGCAAGGCGGTGGGACCCGACGATCTTGCGACCATTGTCTATACCTCGGGAACGACCGGCATCCCCAAAGGGGTGATGCTTACCCACGGGAACCTGGTCTCGAACCTCTTTTATGCCAAGGACTACTTCGATCTTGGTCCGGGGCAGATCGGCATTTCTTTTCTGCCGCTCTCCCACGTGACGGCTCGTCACCTCGATTACGTACTGTTCGACTGCGGGGTGACCATCGCCTACTGTCCGGCAATTGCCTCCATGCAGCAATATCTTGCAGAGGTACGTCCTACCATCTTCGTCGGAGTACCCCGGGTATACGAAAAGCTCCGGGATAAAGTACTGCGGGAAGCGGGCGCGGGATACAAGCGGAAAGTCTATGACTGGGCGCTGCGGGTAGGGGGCGCCCATCGGGCGGAAATACTGGCCGGCAAACAGCCTCTATCCCCGAACTGGAGATTGGCCAACGCTCTCCTGTATTCGAAGATCCGTGCCGCTATGGGAGGGCGGGTGCGTATTTTTGTTTCCGGGGGTGCTCCTCTGGGCCGCGATCTCGCCGGCTGGTTCGCGGATATGGGCATCCGCATCCATGAAGGCTACGGGCTGACCGAAACCTCCCCGGTGATCGCCATTAACCGTCCCAAGGCACACCGACTGGGCAGCGTGGGCAAGGTGCTGGCCAACCTGGAGTGCAAAATCGCTGAAGATGGGGAAATCCTGGTGCGGGGCCCTTCCGTGTTCCAGGGCTATTGGAACAAGCCGGAAGAGACTAGTAATGCGTTTGAGGATGGCTGGTTCAAAACCGGGGATATCGGCCAGTTCGATGCGGATGGATTCTTAGCCGTTACCGATCGCAAGAAAGATTTGCAGAAAACTTCCGGGGGAAAATTCATCAGCCCGCAGGCCATTGAAATCAGATTGACCAGCAGTTCAATGGTGGCGTATGCCGCCGTGTTCGCGGAAGGCCGAAAATTTGCCTTGGCGCTGCTGGCGCCCGAGTTTGCCGCACTGGAAGAGTGGGCGCGAGGGCGGGCCATGAGCTTTGGAAGCCGACAGCAACTTATAGAGGATCCGAATGTGCAAGCCTTGTACGAGGAGATTGTAGCCCATGTCAACAACAACCTTGCCCAATTCGAAACCATTAAAAATTTTGTGCTGGTGCCGGACGAGTTCAGCATTGCTGACGGCCAGCTTACCGCCTCGATGAAGATGCGGCGCCGGGCAGTCGAACAGCGGTATCGGCCACAGATCGAGGCCTTATACAGCAATGCCATCGGAGCCGGCGCTCGAAGAGAAGCTGCCGGGTTCGCGCGGGCGGAACAGAAGTTGCAACGTCGTTGAGGCGAGAGAGGTTCTCATGCGGAAAAACGCCATGTCGCTTGCCGTTGTTCTGTTTGTAGCTGCATCAACCTTTAATCTGCACGCCGACACCCTGGCAGGCGTGACCTTGCCGGACACGGTACAAGTCGGAAGCGCAACCTTAGTGCTCAATGGCTTGGGGGTGCGAAAGAAGTTTGTGGTGAAGGTCTACGTGGCGGGGCTCTACCTGGAACAAAAGTCCTCGGATGCGAACGCGATCATCAAGGCCGAGGCCCGCAAGCGCATCGTTATGCACTTTGTGCACCGCGCGAGCAAGGATCAGATGATGAGTGCGTTTGACGAGTCGTTTAAAAACAA
>DATGGJ010000612.1:0-4728 GCA_035308585.1 Terriglobales bacterium | reverse complement strand
TGGAGCAGGGAATTCAGCAGACCATCCTCTGGTATCGTTCCAACGGCACCTGGCTGCAGCACGTGCGCAACGGCGATTACCAGCAGTATTACGACAAGTACTATACCCACCGCGAGCAGTCGCTGAAAACAGTTACGGCCTGAAAGCCGCCATGCGGGAGCACCTTGCAGGTAACTGAGACCAAGATTCCTGGTGTCTATCTGATCCGACCGCAGGTGCACGAGGACGCGCGCGGCTTTTTCTACGAGAGCTATCATCAGACGAAGCTGGGGCAACTCGGCATCCGCGAGCTGTTCGTTCAGGACAACCATTCCAAGTCTTGCCGGAACACGCTCCGCGGCCTGCATTACCAACTGAAGCACCCTCAAGCCAAGCTCTGCCGGGTGGTGCAGGGCGAGGTCCTGGATGTGGCGGTGGATATTCGCGTGGGATCGCCGTACTTCGGGGGCTGGGTGTCAGCAATTCTGTCGGCCGAGAACAGGCAGCAAATTCTGGTCCCGCCTGGCTTCGCCCATGGCTTCGCGGTGCTTTCCGAAACCGCCGAGTTCCTCTACAAGTGCAGCGATTTCTATTTTCCCGAGGACGAGCGCGGCGTCTTGTGGAATGACCCGGACCTGGGCATCCCCTGGGGCGTTAACGAACCGGTAATTTCCCAAAAGGACGCGGCCAACTTGCCGTTACGGCGGATTCCGCCCCAATTCCTGCCCTCGTACACGCCAATTCCAGCCTTTGGAGTTTAGCCGGGTCAGTGTGCGGAAGCCTCTACGCTCGCGCGCCGCTGGCGCATGTAGTCAGCAAGCGCTTCCTGCCAGGGACGAAACTCGGCGATTCCGGCCGCGCGCAGTTGGCAATTGTCGAGCACGGAGTAAGCGGGGCGGCGCGCCTTTGCGCCAAAGCTCCTGCTGTCCGTTGGCTGCAGGTCGGCATTTACCTGCGCCTGTCGAAACACTTCGGCGGCAAATTCGTGCCAGGAACACTGGCCGTTGCTGGTCATGTGGTACAGACCATAGCGTGCTGATTCCAGCAAAGGCAGCACGCGTTCGGCAAGATCGGCGGTGTAGGTTGGAGTAACCATCTGATCGGCCACCACGCGAATGGTTTTTTTCTGCGCTGCCAGCTTCAACATGGTTTCCACGAAGTTGCCGCCCTTGCTGCGGCTGCCGCCCATGCCATAGAGGCCGCACGTGCGGACCACAAAGTGGCGCGAGCAGTAGCGCCGGGCGGCGAATTCGCCCGCCAGTTTGGACATGGCATAAATGGAGAGTGGTTGCGGCAGGTCGGCCTCCGTGTAGGGCGTGCACTTCTCCCCGCCAAAAACGTAGTCCGTGCTGAAGTGCGCCAGGGCGGCGCTGTTTCTCTCCGCCGCCTGCGCCAGGTTGCGAACGCCCAGCACATTTACGGCAAATGCTTTTTCGGCCTGGTCCTCACAGTCGTCAACCCGATGAAAGGCGGCGGTATTGATGATGCACTCCGGCCGGGCGCTCGCCATGCGCTGCTCGACAGCTTCCGGCGAGCAGATTTCGAGTTGCTCGTGAGTCACCGGTACCACCCGGTGGCCTCGTCTTTCCAGTACCGGCAGCAGATCCTGGGCCAGTTGTCCGGCAGCGCCAATCAGCAGAATTCGCATGAGGTCTCCCGATTCTATATAAAACAGCCAACCGGGTCATTGGGGGCCCGCTGCTCTGGCGCAAAGCGGAAGCGAACAGCGGTGAGTAAAAACGAAAGTTCCTGGGCGAAAAAAGCGGTGGACGGCTCGTACCGCGGGTCTGGGCCTCGGTGGTAAGATGCGGCGATATCGGGATCTTCTCATGACAGCAGTGCCCAATGGGGAGGGAAACACGGTGCCGCCGCGCCGCCAGCGCGTTCTCATCTTCGTTGTTGCCTATGACGCCGAGCGTACCATCGAGAAGGTCGTGTCCCGCATTCCGGCCCCGCTCGCCCAGTACGACACGGAAATTTTGATCATTGATGACTGCTCGCGCGACCAGACCTTCGCCAGGGCGCGCGCAGCGCAGAAGAATGGCAGCCCCTTTCCCGTAACCGTCCTCTTCAACCCGGTCAGCCAGGGTTATGGCGGCAACCAGAAGATCGGCTTCCACTATGCCATTGAGAATGGCTTTGACATCGTGGCGCTCATCCACGGCGACGGCCAGTACGCTCCTGAGTGTCTGCCGGAACTCTTACAGCCATTGCTGGCAGGCGATGCGGATGCCGTGCTCGGTTCCCGCATGATGACCCGCTGGGGAGCGCTGAAGGACGGCATGCCGTTCTATAAGTTCGCCGGCAACAGGATTCTCACCTGGATACAGAACCGGGTGTTGCGCACCACGCTGACTGAGTTTCACTCCGGCTACCGCCTGTACTCGGTGGCGGCCCTGTCCGCCCTGCCTTTTGAGCGCAACACCAACGACTACCATTTCGACACAGAGATTCTCATCCAGTTGCTGCGCGCCGGCCGGCCTGTCAAAGAATTGCCCATCCCCGTTTATTACGGTGATGAAATCCGCAGCATGAAGGGGCTGAAATACTCATTTCAGGTGCTTCGGTCCACCCTGCTGAGCCGGGCCCAGGATTACAGCATTCTGTACCAGCGTAAGTTCGACGTGAGCCGGCCCGCGGAGAACAACACTTTTTATCAACCCAAGTTTCACTTTGAGAGCCCCCACAGCCTCGCTCTGCAGCGGGTGCGGGCGGGTTCATCGGTGGCCGATATCGGCTGTGCCGGGGGCTACGTGGCCCAGGCTTTAAAGCAGAAACAGTGCCGCGTTACCGGCATTGACCAGTTTCCCGCGGACCACGATTCCAACCTGGATGACTTCATTCAGTGCGACCTGGATCGGGGCGAGTTCCCGGTGGACGCCGGCCGCTTCGACTATGTTCTGTTGCTCGACATTGTGGAGCATTTGCGCTCGCCGGAGCGGCTGCTCGACACCCTCCGCCAGGCGCGCAGAACGGGGACGGAGCTGACGGTAATTTTCAGCACCGGGAATATCGCCTTCCTGGTCACTCGCCTGGGTCTCTCCCTGGGCTGCTTCAATTATGGAATCAGGGGCATCCTCGATCTCACCCACACGCGCCTGTTCACCTTCCGGACGGCGCGCAACCTGTTCGAGCAATCCGGCTACCGCGTGGAAGAAGTGCGGGGTGTGCCCGCGCCCTTTCCACTGGCCGTGGGCGACAATTTTCTCGGCCGGCTGTTACTGCTCATCAACAAGCTGTTCATCAGGATCTCGAGATCGTTATTCGCCTACCAGATCTTCATGGTGTGCAAGCCCACGCCCTCCTTGCAGTGGCTGCTGGAGCAGGCGCACCAGGCCAGCCGGGAGAAAGTTAGGACCGAGATGGCGGGCACGGCGGCGAGTTCTCATTAGCCGCCTGTCGTCTGGATTAGGAGACAGTTCCGGAAACGTGCGAGAATCCCGGCTGCAGGGGCGAGTTTCCTGACCATGGTCTCCGTTCTCATCTGCACTTTCAACAGCCGTAGCGTGCTCCCCGCCTGCTTGCAGGCGCTGCGACAGCAGACTTGCGGGCCCCTGGAGGTGGTGATCGTGGACAACGCCTCCAGCGACGGCACCCGTGAAATCCTCGACCGCCTTCAGGCACCCGAGTACCAGGTCATCCTGAACCAGGAAAATGTGGGTTTTGCCGCCGCCCAGAACCAGGCCATCCGCCGCTCCCGGGGAGAGTGGCTTCTCAGCCTCAACGCCGATGTTGTGCTCAGTCCTGAGTTTGTCTCGCAACTTCTGGCTGCGGCTGAGGATATGGATGGCCGTGTGGGCGCGCTTTGCGGCAAGCTGCTGCGCTGGAATCCCGCCGGCCAGCCCGAGTTCACCTCCCGCATTGATTCCACCGGCATCTACTTCGTCCGCAACCTGCGCCACTTTGACCGCGGCAGCGAGGAAATGGATTCCGGGCAATACGACCAGATGCAGTACGTTTTCGGCGCCACCGCCGCTGCCGCTCTCTACCGTAGGGCCATGGTGGAGGACGTGTCAGTGGAGGGGGAATTCTTCGATGAAGCCTTTTTCGCCTACCGGGAGGATGCCGACCTGGCCTGGAGGGCGCAGTTGCTGGGCTGGAGTTGCCTGTACGTTCCTTCGGCAGTGGGCTGGCACGAGCGCCGCGTTACCCCGGAGCGCTTCCGGCAATTGCCCCTGGTAATCAATTGGCACTCGGTCAAAAACCGCTTCCTCATGCGCCTCAAAAACGCCACCCTGGGAACCTGGCTGCGCCTGTTTTTCCCCATTACCTGGCGTGACCTGCTGATCGTTGGCTACTCCGTGCTGGTGGACCGCAGGTTGCTCTCCGCGCTCGCCTTCGTGTGGAGCAACCGTGAGCACACACGGCGGAAGCGCCGCCTGATTCAGTCCCGCCGCCGCGCCCCTGAAAAGGAAATACGCGACTGGTTCCGCAATACCCCTGCCGCCCGGCCCGCCGTGGCAGGCAAAGGGCAACAACCTCATGCTACGTCGGCGCCGCTTTCATAACGCCCGTGAGTGCCTCAAATCATATGCCGGCGAAGAATGTAGCCCAGGAGCACGCTCGGAGACGCATGCGGAAGCAGATTTGAGCCTTAGCCGGCCGAAAGATGAGTTCTCACCCACTCTTTCAAGCCAGCCGTAAGCGCGCGTGTTCATCTTTAGCTAGTTGTGAAATTGGTACGCCGGGCCACGAAATGGTTGACCTTGCGCTGTGTCCCTGCCTACCATCAAGCGGCTAGTTGTGTGT
>DATGGJ010000611.1:0-1999 GCA_035308585.1 Terriglobales bacterium | reverse complement strand
CGTGGTGGTGCGCGAGGCCCGCGCCGCCCGCCTCCGCGCCCGCGACTTCTCGCCTGTGGGCTGGAGCGACGACCTCTATTACGAAGTGTGCACCAACGCCGGCGTGTACCGCTTCCTGGAACAGAGCCAGGCCGCCAAAGCCGGAGCGGGAAGCTAACAGACAATAAGTTATTAGGAGATTGACTCGACTGAGCCTCTTCCCTCCCACTCAAGCCAAAAGCGGGCTTGAGTGGGCCACTTCCTCAGCGCTGCAAGGGGCCCGTAGGCGGGTGGCCCACACAACGCGGTGTTCGTTGTGTGGGTTGAGAAGCCTTTCCGCTGAGTTATTAGGAGATTGACTCGACGAGCCTCTACCCTCCCACTCAAGCCAAAAGCGGGCTTGAGTGGGCCACTTCCTCAGTTCCAGGCTAGTACGGTATCCGGTGCACTTCGAAGGGTATGCGGATCACGGCTTCCAGGGCCACGGCCAGGCCATTCTTGGTGGCGGGACGGAAGTGGCAATGCCGCAGGGCATCGCGGGCGGCGGCATCCAGGCGGTTATCCACGCCGCGCAGCACGCGCACCTCGCCCACGCTGCCATCGGCGCCAATCACCGCGTACAGCGTCACCGTGCCGGTGATGTGCTCGCGCATCAGAATTCCCGGGTAAGCCGGGTCAACCTTCTCCACCACCACGGGCGCGGTCAAGTCGCCCTGCGTAGGGTCATTATTCAGCTCGGCAAAGCGGATAACCCAGCTGCCGCTGCGCGAATTCAAGTTGGGCATGTTCAGGGTGACGGAATAAAACTTCTTGTTGCCAAATACCTCGCGCTCTATCTCCGAAGGCGCGACCGGAAGATCGGTGTGCCCGCGTGGTGGCAGATTGCGGAGGCTGGCGGGAATGCTGGCCATGGCCCACAGGCTGCGGGAAGGAGAAGCGGCAACAACTGGAACGCCCCTGTTCACCGGCGGCAGAGCTCCGGGCGCGATGCTGATGCCGGCCAACTTATCTTGCGTTGAAGCTGCGCTGCCGTTGCCGGTTTCAGCCACTCCGCCGCTGTTCGCGGCCGGCGCGCCGGAAGCCCCCACATGTCCGGTGGGACCGGCGGCGAAGACTCCGCGACGGTTGCCCATCGGCACCTCAATTGGACCCTTGACGGCGCTGGGAGCAAGCCCAAGGGCTATCATCTGACCGGCGGGCTGGCCGAAACCTGCGGCATGGGCATCGGGCGCCGCCGCTACTGGCGCCGTCCAGGGACCGCCAGCTTCCAACACGGCAACAGCGCCAGTTCTCCCACCCGCTCCAGCGCCTCCTCCCGGCACGGTCAGGTTCGCCGTCTGTTGAGCCGGCACCGGCAGCTTGGGCGCGGCGACCCCCGGCTGCAGTTCGGCCACATTGAGCGCGCCCAGGGGATGCGTGACCATGGCGGTTCGCGCCGGCGGAGGAATGACAGCCGGCTGCGGCGCACCCGGGGCGTGCAGGCCGGCCAGTGCGGAGGTGGTCTCCGGCGCCGGAGCAACTGCCTTGGGCTGCGGCAACGCCGGGCCGGCTCGATTGGCGGCCTCGGCGACATCAGGCGGTGGCGCAATCACCGCAGGCTGGGCCAGGGACGAAGCAGCGCGCTCGATTGCCCGCGCCGTGTTGGGTGGAGGCGGCACCACCGAGGGTTGCGGCAGCAGGGAAGCGCGGCGCTCCGTGGTTCGCGCAAGCTCAGGCGGAGGCGGAACCACCGGGGTAGCAATCGCGGGCATCACCAGCTTGGAATCCAGCGAACCTGGCACGGGCACAGGACCAGGCGAACGCGTCCACGCCACCAGGTTGGGCACGGACATTTGCTGCTCCAGTTTGACGTCCGGCGGCGTGACAATGGTCTGAGTTTGGTTGTCAGTTTCCGGCGGCACAGAAATGATTCCCTGCGGCGCATACGCCGGATCAGCTCTACGCTCCAGCCGGGCGCGGGGAGCAGGCGTCGTGATGGCGGGCAGATACTCCGAGGTGGTGTAGTAAACGATCTGGCTGT
>DATGGJ010000610.1:0-15753 GCA_035308585.1 Terriglobales bacterium | reverse complement strand
TAGCCCACGATCTTGGCCTTGCGGTCTTTACCGTGCTGCCCGGGCGCGAAATTGCGCTTCTCTATGGGACACTTCTCACTGAAACACTTCGCCCCCTTGAGGAACAACTTCATGCCCTCGCGGCGGCACAAACGACATACCGGTCCTTTGTAACGTGCCAATTTGTCTTCTCCTTTAGCCATCGGTTTACGGGCATGGCATGCCTTTCGTCCCGATGAAATATTCAGTTTCCAGTTTCGAGTTTCCAGTTTCGAGAGAAGGCTGGACGGAAACTTGAAACCTGAAACCTGAAACTAGACCCTCCGCCTCTTCGGCGGCCGGCAGCCGTTATGCGGGATCGGAGTGACGTCCTTGATCTGACGCACCTCGATGCCGGCGGCAGCCAGTGCGCGAATGGCCGACTCGCGGCCCGAACCCGGCCCGCTTACCCGCACCTCCACGCTGCGCACACCATGATCGCGCGCCATGTTGGCGGCGTTCATGGCCGCCTGCTGCGCCGCAAAGGGCGTGCCCTTGCGCGATCCCCGGAAACCCAGCGAGCCCGAACTCTTCCATGAGAGCACGTTGCCCTGGGTATCGGCGATGGTCACGATGGTGTTGTTAAACGACGCCTGGATGTGCGCCACGCCGTGCGGAACGTGCTTGCGCTCCTTGCGCTTGAACTGTTTCTTTTTGCCTTTTTTCTCCGGCGCCGCTGCGCCGGCTGCGGGTGTAGTCGGTTTTGCCATAAATTTATGTCTTCGCCGTGGATTTCTTCTTCTGTGCCACTGTGCCCTTGCGCGGTCCCTTGCGGGTGCGCGCGTTGGTATGGGTCCGCTGGCCCCGCACCGGCAGGTTACGGCGGTGACGGAAGCCGCGGTAGGACCCGATTTCGATCAGCCGCTTGATGTGCATCGCGGTGTCTTTGCGCAGGTCGCCTTCCACCCCGCCTTCGGTCTCAATGACATGGCGGATGCGGTTGACCTCGTCCTCATTCAGGTCCTGCACCTTCTTTGCCCCGTCCACCTTGGCCTCCTCCACAATGCTTTGCGCGCGGGAGTGGCCAATGCCGTAGATGTAGGTCAGCGCAATCGCGGTGTGCTTGTTGCGCGGTAAATCAACGCCTGCTATGCGTGCCATGCTAGCCCTGCCTCTGCTTATGTTTTGAGTTTTCGCAGATCACCCGCACCACGCCCCTTCGGCGGATGATCTTGCACTTGTCGCAAATTTTCTTTACCGATGCGCGTACCTTCATAATTCAGCTCTCAGTTTCCGGTTCTCAGTTCTCAGTAAACCCCTGTGGCGCGGCGCCCTCGCCCCGGCAGCGACGGATCCGATATCCTTCGCGCTGCGCGCTCAAGATGACGCCAGTGGCCACCCGCTTCGCTCACGCCCGCTAACCGGCGTCACTTGTAGCGATACACGATGCGGCCGCGGGTCAAGTCGTAGGGAGAAAGCTCCACTGCCACCTTGTCGCCCGGCAGAATACGGATGAAGTTCTTCCGCATCTTCCCTGAAACATGCGCCAGTACCTGATGCTTGTTTTCCAGTTCGACCCGAAACATCGCGTTGGGCAACGGCTCAATTACCGTCGCCATGACCTCGATCGCGTCTTCCTTACTCATTCACACTCGTCATAAGTACCGATTTTTTGATCCTCAGGCGCACTCTCTGCGCCTACTCCGTCAAAATCATGGGGCCGTTCCTGGTGATGGCCACGCAGTGCTCGAAATGGGCGCTGTAGCTGCCGTCTTCGGTAACCGCCGTCCAGTTGTCGTTCAACAGGCGCGCTCCCGGCTTGCCGGCGTTCACCATGGGCTCAATGGCCAGGACCATGCCTTCTTCCAGCCGCGCTCCGTGTCCGCGCACGCCAAAGTTGGGCACTTGCGGCTCCTCGTGCAGTTGCCGGCCGATGCCATGGCCGACAAATTCCCGCACCACGCTGAAGCCGTTGGCCTCTACATACTCCTGCACCGCCGCGCCCACGTCGCCTACCGAATTGCCCAGCCGTGCGGCTTCGATGCCGCGGTACAAAGATTCCCTGGTCACGTCCAGCAGGCGCTGCAGCTCCGGCGTGGTCCCGCCGCCTACGGGCACCGTAATGGCGGCATCGGCGTAATAACCGTCCACCACTACCCCGCAGTCAATGGAAACAATGTCGCCGGCCTTCAACACCCGGCGTTTGGACGGAATTCCGTGCACAATTTCCTGGTTCACCGAGGTGCACAGCACGCAGGGATAATCGCGATACCCTTTAAATGCCGGTCGCGCGCCTAATTCCCTGATCTTCCTCTCCGCTGCCTGGTCCAGATCCATGGTGCTGGCGCCGGGAACAGCCAGTTCGCGCACCGCATCCAGAACCTGACGCAGAATGCGTCCGCTGTGGCGCATTTTTTCGATTTCCGCCTGCGACTTACACACGATGGCCATTCCTAAGCGCCCCCGGATTGCGTGCCCACCGGGGCGTTTCGTAAGCGTTCAATTGCTTCGGCTATCTGGCGGGTTACCTCTTGCACATCCAGATCGCCACCTACATGCACCAACCGCCCGCGGCGCCGGTAATAGGCGGCCAAGGGGCGGGTTTGCAAGTCATAGGCCCGCAAGCGTTCGCTGATGACTTCCGGCCGATCATCGTTGCGCACAACCAGCTTGGAGCCGTCCACGTCACAAACGTCCGGCACCCGAGTAGGCTGCGTGTGGATGTTGTAGATGCGACCGCAGGTGGGGCAAGAGCGACGTCCCGTGAGCCTGTGCAAAAGATTATTGTAATCTACGTCGAACTGCACCACAACTGGAGGCCCGCACAGCTTCTGGTTGTCAAAGATCTTGCCCGCCAAAAAACGGTCCAGCCACTCCGCTTGCACCACGGTGCGTGGGAACCCGTCCAGGATGAAGCCCCGGGCACAATCTGCCTGCATCAGCCGCTCGCCCACCATCTGGTTAACCAGGTCGTCGGGCACCAGTTCGCCCCGCGCCATCGCCGCCTTGGCCTTGCGGCCCAACTCCGTGTCCCGCTCCACGTTATCGCGCAGAATGTCGCCGGTAGAAATCTGCGGGATATCGTAAAGCTTCCCAATCAGCTTCGCCTGCGTACCTTTGCCCGCGCCCGGCGGACCAAGCAGAATGATGGGGCCCACATTGTGCGCCGTTGCGTCCGCCATCGACGTGGTTGGTACCTTTTATTTCTTGCGGCCGCCCCGCCCGATGCGGCCGAAAAGTCAGTACAGGGGCCCGTTAAAACGGGTAATCGGATAAATGCTCTCCGAAACCCGTGGTTTTCAACATCGAATTACAAAGTACTCAATTACACAATCCCGCTAGGCCCAGGTGCGACGACCGCGTATCCGGCTGCGCGGACTGAAACCTTCGTAGTGCCGCATGATGAGCTGGGCTTCAATCTGGGTGACCGTGTCCATGGCCACGCCCACCACAATCAGCAGCGAAGTGCCGCCAAAGTAAAAGCTCACGCCTAAGCCGTTGGTCACCCAGGTGGGTAATCGTTCGAAGAACGCCCCCAAAACACCCGGCAGGTGATTCAGGTGAATGCCGGCAATCATCCACTCCGGCAGGAACGAAATGATGATCAGGTAGAGGGCGCCGACCAGGGTGATGCGGGTCAAGCTCTCGTTGATGTAATCGGCCGTCCGCCGTCCCGGGCGGATGCCGGGAATAAACCCGCCGTACTTCCGCATATTGTCGGCAACCTCGTTAGGGTTGAAGACGATGGACACGTAGAAGTAGGCGAAGAAGATAATGCCCACGGCATAAAGCAAGGTATACAGCGGCTCACCCCATCCCAGTGCCCGGATTAAGCCGCCAAAATAGCGATTGTCCCTGAAGGCGAACCCCGCCGTCTGGGGCAAGGTCAGGATGGAGGAAGCAAAGATGACCGGCATGACGCCGCCGGCGTTCACCCGCAGCGGCAGGTGAGTGGATTGTCCGCCCATGATCTTGCGGCCCACCACGCGCTTGGCATACTGCACGGGGATACGGCGTTCAGAGCGTTCCACGAACACGATAAAGGCCACCACCGCCAGCATGAGCACGACCAGCAGGGCCATGGCGGGAGCGGTAAAGGATCCCCAGGCGTCGGTGCGGGCCTTGTCAATCAGGTCCACTACACCGCGGGGCAGGCCGACCACGATGCCGGCAAAAATCAGGATGGACATGCCATTGCCGATGCCACGCTCGGAAATCTGCTCGCCCAGCCACATCACGAACACGCTGCCCGCGGTCAGGGTCAGCATGGTCATCAGGATAAATCCCGTCCCAGGATTGGTCACGAAGGCGGTGCCGCCCGATACCGTGGAGCGCTCCAGGGTGATGGCAATGCCCAGCGACTGTACCGCGCTCAGGCCCAGCGTCAGGTAACGGGTCCACTGGGTAATCTTCTTCCGTCCCAGTTCGCCTTCCTTCTGCAGCTTAGCCAGGGGCTCGTAGACTACGGTCAGCAACTGCAAAATGATGGAGGCGGTGATGTAGGGCATGATGCCCAGGGCAAAGACGGTCAGCCGCCGCAACTGGCCGCCGCTGAACAAATCCACAAACCCCAGGAACGTGCCCTGGTTCTGCTGGAAGAACTGCTGCAGCAGGTCGGCATTGATGCCGGGGGTGGGAATATGCCCGCCCAGACGGTAGACCGCCAGCATAGCCAGGGTAAACAAAATCCGCTTTCGCAGGTCGGGAATGCGGAATACGTTGGCAAACTTCTCAAGCATTTACTGAAGAACCTCTACCTTCCCGCCGGCCTTGGCGATCTTTTCCTGCGCCGACTTGGAAAACTTGTGGGCGTGCACGGTGAGCGCCGAACGGAGCTCGCCGTCACCCAGAATTTTGACGCGCTGCTCCGCCCGTTTGATGATTCCCGCTTTGGCCAGCACTTCCGGGGTGATGGTGGTCTCACCCAGCCCGGCCAGCCGTTCCAGGTTCACCACCGCATACTCCTGGCGGAAGATGTTGGTGAAACCGCGCTTGGGTAGGCGCCGGTGCAGCGGCATCTGGCCGCCTTCAAAGCCGCGCATCATTCGTGAGCCGGAGCGCGAACGCTGCCCCTTGTTGCCGCGCGTGGCCGTCTTGCCCATGCCCGAGCCCATGCCGCGGCCCACCCGCTTGCGCTTTTCGCTGGCCTTGTGCGGCGCCCTGATAGTGGAAAGATTCGTTGCCATATGCTTATTCTCTCAATCCATTTACTGAATCACTTTGACCAGGTGCGGCACCTTGCCCACCATTCCGCGGATGGCGGGCGTGTCTTCGCGTTCGATCACCTGATTCAGCCGGGTAAAGCCCAGGCCGCGCACCACTTTCTTGTGCTTCTGCGGAGCGCAAATCGCCGACCGCACCCATTTGAGCTGTATCTTGCCCGCCGCCTTCTTCTTTTCTGCCGTCATGGCCTACAATTCCTCCACTGCTTTGCCGCGCAGGGCCGCCACCGCTTCCCGGTTCTTCAGCTTGCGCAGAGCGTCAAAGGTGGCTTTGACCACATTGTGCGGGTTGGTGGTGCCGATGGATTTGGTGAGCACGTTCTGCACTCCCGCCGAGGTCATCACCGCGCGCACCGCTCCGCCGGCAATCACGCCCGTGCCTTCCGGGGCCGGTTTGAGCAAAACCATGCCGGAACCGAAGCGACCCAGCACGCTGTGCGGGATGGTGGTCTGGCGCAGGTGGACCCGCATCAGATTCTTCTTGGCGGCCTCGATTCCCTTGCGGATCGCCTGCGGGACTTCTTTAGCCTTGCCGGAACCGTAGCCCACCACCGCCGCGGTGGGATCGCCCACCACCACCAGCGCGGCGAAGGAAAGATTCTTGCCTCCCTTCACCACCTTGGTGACGCGGTTGATGGAAACCACCTGGTCTTTCAGCTGGTACTGTCCTGGATCGAGCTTCTTAATCACTGTTGGCATTCTGGACTCGCTTCCAATTCCTGTGTGGCGCGGGCGCCCTCGCCCGCGGCTCTTAAAATTGCAGCCCCGCCTCCCGTGCCGCATCCGCCAGGGCCTTGATCCGGCCGTGGTACAGGTAGCCGCCGCGATCGAAGACCACCTGCTTAATGCCCTTCTCCTGCGCCCGCTGGGCCACCTTCTTGCCCACTTCCTTGGCCGCGGCCAGGTTGCCCCCGGTCTTGCCCTCGCCCTTCTTGCCCTCGGCGGAACTGGCAAACACCAGGGTCTTGCCTTCCATATCGTCCACCAGTTGCACGTAAATATGATTCAGCGACCGGTACACGTTCAGGCGTGGCCGTTCCGGCGTACCCATCATCTTCTTGCGGATGCGCTGGTGTACTCTCTGCCGTGTGTCGTTTTTTGATGCTCGCGTCAGCATGGTGTCAATCTCTCCGCAGTCCTCGAAACCATCGAGGATCGAGTAATTGCGCAATTTGTAATTGAGTAATTGAAGACCACAACCCGCGTCATCAACTTACCCGATTACCAAATTACTCAATTACACAAAGATCCTTCGCTTCGCTCAGCATGACGCCAGCGGGCTCCCGCTCGTCGCACTTTGGCGACTCGCTCCTGCCGCTAACAGCGTCACTTCGCTCCTGTCTTGCCGACCTTCTTCTTCAGCCGTTCGCCCACATAGCGCACGCCCTTGTTCTTATAGGGGTCGGGTGGCCGCAGGGCGCGCATCTCGGCAGCCACCTGCCCCACCTTCTGGCGGTCAATGCCGTTGAGAGTCAGGCGCGTCTGCTTGGGATCAATGGCTACGGTTACGCCCGAGGGCAGGGGATATTCGATGGGGTGGGAGTAGCCCAGACTGAACACCACCGTTTCCTTGCCCTTCAACTCGGCGCGATAGCCAATGCCCACAATCTCCAGTTCCCGGTTCCAGCCTTTGGTGACGCCCTCGACCGCGTTATTGACCAGGGCACGAGCCAACCCGTGCAGCGCCGCCTGCTGGTCATTCTCGCGCTCCGCCACCAGATGGCCGTCCTTCTGCTCCATCTTGATGCCTGGAGGCAACTTCGTTTCCAGTTTGCCTTTCGGTCCCTGCACTGCGACCACGTTCCCCTGGATACTGACTTTCACTTCCTTGGGAAGGGCAATCGGTTTTTTTCCAATTCTCGACATATTCGGCTCTCTAAACAGCTACTAGCTTCTCGCTGCTAGCTCTACCACACCTCGCACAGGATCTCGCCGCCCACGCCTTCCTTGCGCGCCTGGCGTCCGGTCATGACCCCGCGAGGCGTGGTCAGGATGTTGATTCCTATGCCGCCCAGCACGCGCGGAATTTCACTGCGCCGCACGTACACCCGGCACCCCGGCTTCGACACCCGCGCCAGGTTGGAAATGGCAGCTTCGTCGCTGCTGCTGTATTTCAAATAAACCCGCAGCACTTTGTGCCCTTCTTCCTCCACCGCCTTGAAGTTGGCGATGTAGCCCTCTTCCTTGAGAATGCGGGCAATCTCCAGTTTCAGCTTGGAGGCAGGCACGTCCACTTTTTGGTGGCGCGAGCGGATGGCATTGCGAATCCGCGTTAGAAAATCTGCGACCGGGTCGGTCAACCTCATCTTCTTGCTTCTCCTCAAATCGTCGCCCGTTTGCTCCGCTCAGCGGAGAACCCGCGGTGACGGACTCTGTTAATTGGGTAATTGTGTGATTGCGCAATTGAGAATTGACGCGCCTCCAATTACCCGATTACCTGATCACTCAATTCCTCTCACCACGACGACTTCGAAACGCCGGGTATCTCGCCGCGCAGCGCCAGTCCCCGGAAACACAAGCGGCAGATGCCAAACTTGCGCAGGTAGGCGCGCGGCCGCCCGCACAACTTGCAACGATTGTGCTGGCGGCTCGAAAACTTCGGCTTCTTCTTTACATCTTTGACGTACTTTGCGGTTGTGGACATAACTCCCTTTTAATTGCGTAATTGAGTAGTCTGGCAATCGGGTAATTGAAAAACCGCGACCGATTTACATTTGCTCAATTACACAATTATTCAATTACATAATTCCTAGGCCCGGAACGGCATACCCAGGTGCCGCAGCAGGGCGCGCGCCTGGTCGTCAGACCCGGCGCTGGTCACGATGGTCACGTTCATGCCCTTCAGCTTATCCACCTTGGAGTAGTCAATTTCCGGAAATATCAGCTGGTCGCGCAAACCCAGCGTGTAGTTTCCGCGTCCGTCGAATGACTTGGTGGAAACTCCGCGGAAGTCGCGCACGCGTGGCAAGGCCACGTTGATCAGCCGGTCCAGAAACTCGTACATGCGGTCGCCGCGCAGCGTGACCATGGCCCCGATGGGCATGCCCGCGCGCACCTTGAAGGCAGCGATGGACTTCTTGGCTTTCGTGATCACCGGCTTCTGGCCGGTAATCTGCGCCAGGTCGTTGGACGCGGGATCGAGCAGCTTGGCGTTCTGCGTGGCTTCGCCCAGGCCCATATTGACCACCACCTTGTGCAGGCGGGGCACGGCCATGGGATTTTTCAGCTCGAATTCCTTCATCAGCGCCGGCTTGATCTCCTGTTCGAAGCGCACCCGCAGGCGCGCCGGCTCCTTGCCGCGCGCTTTCGCTTCCTGCCGCTGCTCCGGCTTGGCTTCCGCCGCTTCCGTTTTCTTTGGTTTCGCCATGTTCTCTACTTCGTTTCTCCCACGGTTTCGGGACACCAGCTGTCAGCACTTAGCCTTCAGCCAGTTGAACCCGGTTCGTGAGATTGAGTAACTGTGTAATTGAGCAATTGTGTAAATAGAAAACTCGCTGAACCACGATTCAGCTTACCCATTACTCAATTACACAATTCATTTCTCCAGCGTGGTGCCGCACTTCTTGCAAATTCTCACCTTGCGGTCGCCGCGCATCTCGTGCCCAACCCGCACGGGTCCACAACTGCCGCACACCAGCATCACATTGGAGATCGAGATCGGTGCTTCCTGGTCGGCAATGCCGCCCTGGATGTTGGCCTGCGGATTGGGGCGCACGTGCTTTTTCATCATCATCACGTGCTCCACCAGGATCTTGCCTTCGTCCGGCAGGACGCGCAAAACCCGCCCCTGCTTGCCCCGGTCGCGACCCTTGATTACCTTCACGGTGTCGTTGTGGCGAATGTCTACTCGCTTGTGTGCTGTTGTAGTCTGATGCATATCTAAAACCCTCTCCACACCTGCCTGCGCCAATGTTTCAAGGTTTAACAGATTTCAAGGTTTCGCTGATGTTCTTCCGAAACGTTGAAACCCTGCAACTTTGAAACCTGCTCTCACAACACTTCCGGCGCCAGCGAAACGATCTTCAAAAACCGCTTCTCGCGCAGTTCACGCGCCACCGGCCCGAACACGCGCGTGCCCACGGGCTCGCCGGCATCATTAATCAGCACGGCCGCGTTCTGGTCGAAGCGGATGTAAGTGCCGTCGCGCCGCCGGTGCTCTTTGCGCGTGCGCACGATCACCGCCTTGACCACCGTGCCCTTCTTCACCTGGCCGTCGGGCGAGGCTTCCTTCACGCTGGCGGTCACCACGTCGCCCAAGTGCGCCCGCAGCCCCGTGCCTCCACCCAATGGGAGAATCATCTGCAGCTTGCGCGCGCCGGAATTGTCGGCGACGTCGAGCATGGTTCTCATCATCACTGCCATAGTCGAAGCTCCTTGCTGGCCCTGCCGAAGTCCCGGCAAATCTCAGCTCGCCTGCGTCTCCGGTTCCGCGGTTTCGGCCACCAGGGCGGCCCGCCGGATCACTTCCTTGAGCCGCCACCGCTTCAGCTTGGAAAGCGGGCGTGTCTCCTCGATCTCCACAAAATCTCCCACGTGCGCGGTGTTCTGCTCATCGTGCGCGTAGAACTTCTTGGACCGCGACATCACCCGCCGGTACAGGCGGTGGGGGAAGTTGCGCGTGACTTCCACCACGATGGTTTTGTTCATCTTGGTCGAGACCACTTTGCCGATCACGGTTTTACGCCGCGAGGCG
Organism: Terriglobales bacterium; assembly: GCA_035308585.1. Taxonomy (GTDB): domain Bacteria; phylum Acidobacteriota; class Terriglobia; order Terriglobales; family Acidobacteriaceae; genus JAICWP01. The sequence continues at coordinate 5,880 of DATGGJ010000610.1, read as the reverse complement.
GTGGCAGAGGTTTGGTTAGTTTCCGGCATTTACTTGCTCTCCGCCTGCGCCAGTTCCTGCTGGCGCAGAATCGTCTTCACCCGCGCGATGTCCCGGCGCAGGGCGCGAATTTTCTTCAAGCTCTCGGTCTGTCCCATCTGCAACTGGAAGCGCAGGCGGAAGAGCTGGTCGGTCAACTCCCGCTCCTGGTGCTTCAGTTCCACGTCGGTCAGGTTGCGAATCTTTTCTGCCTTCATAAGTAGGTTCCCAGTTGTCAGTTGCCGGTTCTCAGCTATCGCAGAGAGCCGAAATCTCACTCAGTGTGCGCTGGCGCGTGAAACCAATACTGTGCGCAGCGGCAGCTTGTGCGAAGCCAGGCGCATGGCCTCGGCCGCGTCCTGGGGAGTCACCCCTTCCATCTCGAAAAGGATCCGTCCCGGCCGCACCACGGCTACCCAGTGGTCGGGTGCGCCTTTGCCCTTGCCCATACGGGTTTCAGCCGGCTTCTTGGTTACCGGTTTATCGGGGAACAGGCGGATCCAGATCTTGCCGCCGCGCTTGATGAATCGCGTCATGGCCACGCGGCTGGCCTCGATCTGGCGGTCCGTGATCCAACCCGGCTCCAGCACCTTTAGACCGTAATCCCCGAAAGCCAGCTCCGATCCGCGCCACGCCTTGCCGGTCATGCGCCCCCGCTGCTGCTTGCGGTACTTGACTTTTTTCGGCATCAACATAAATTCAGCCCTTAGCTCTTAGCCGTTAGCTCTTGGCTTAAGTTTCAACCCAGCCTGCATCTGGCGCCGCCCACCGACCGCTGACTGCTAAAACGCGCCCGGTGTGGCAGCAGTTTGCTGTTCGCGGCGTTTCTCTTTCAGAATCTCGCCTCGGTAAATCCAGCACTTGACGCCGATAACCCCGTACGTGGTCTTGGCTTCGGCGAAGCCGTAGTCAATGTCGGCGCGCAGCGTGTGCAGTGGCAGCCGCCCCTGCAGGTACCATTCCGAGCGCGCGATTTCATTGCCGTTCAGGCGCCCGCTAACCCGCACCTTGATTCCCTTGCAGCCGAAGCGCAGCGCCGAGTCCACCGCCTTGCGCATGGCCCGGCGGAAGCCCACGCGCTTTTCCAGTTGCAGCGCGATGGATTCCCCCACCAGCTGCGCATCCAGTTCCGGCTTGTGCACTTCCTGAATATCAATGTAGACGTCGCGGTTGGTGCGTTTCTGCACGTCCTGCTTGAGCTTGTCAATCTCCGCGCCCTTGCGCCCGATGATGATGCCCGGCCGCGCGGTGCGGATGATGATGCGCAGCTTGTTGCCGGGGCGCTCAATTTCGATCGAGCTCACGCCCGCCGACTTGAGCTTCTCTTTCAGCTCTTCCTTCAGCTTAACGTCTTCCTGCAGCAGCTTGTCGTAGTCGCGCTCCATGAACCAGCGCGACTTCCACGGCTTGGTGTAGCCCAGCCGAAAACCATAGGGATGGACTTTTTGTCCCATAATGCTCCTTAACCTTTCGCCTTCGCGGTCTTCTTCTTGCCCGCTGCTTTCCTGGCCACCGCCTTCTTCCGGGGCTTGCCCGCGGTCTTGCCCTTGGCGGCCTTGGCGGGCGCCTTTGGTTCTTCCTCGCCGACCACGGTGGCGGCGCTTTCCTGGCCGGCGCGGCGGCGCTCCGCCAGCGCAACCTCAATATGCGCCATGCGCCGCTGATAGCGATAAGCGCGGCCCATGGGCGCCGGGCGGATGCGCTTCATGCGCGGCCCGTCGTTGGCCACGGCGCGCAGCACGTAGAGATTGTCCACGTCCACGTCCAGGCCTTTTTCGGTGCTCAGGTAATTGGCGTTCTCCAGCGCCGAACGCACCAGCTTCTCCACCGTGCCCGCCACCCGCTTTTTGGTGAAGGCCAGCGTGTTAAGCGCGTCTTCCACCCGCCGGCCCTTGATCAGGTCCAGCACCAGGCGCGCCTTCTGCGGCGAAACCCGCATGTACCGTGCTTCTGCTCTGAATTCCATGTGTATTCTCGTTATGCCTTGGGCGCCGCCGGAGCCGCCCCGCCCGCCGGTGCCGCCGGAACCGGAGCCCCCGGCCCGCCGGGCACGCCTGCCGGCCTGGCTGCCACTTCCACCGCCGCTTTCATTGAGTGTCCCTTGAAGGTGCGGGTAAAGCTGAACTCACCCAGCTTGTGCCCCACCATGTTCTCGGTAACGTACACGGGGATGAACTTCTTGCCGTTGTGCACCGCGATGGTGTGGCCCACCATCTCAGGCACGATGGTCGAGCGCCGCGACCAGGTGCGCAGCACCTTCTTGTCGTTGCGCGCGTTCATCTCCTCCACCCGCCGCAGCAGGTATCCGTCTACAAACGGTCCCTTTTTTTGTGAACGCATAAGTTCTCAGTTCTCTCAACTACTTCGGGCGGTTGACAATAAATTTGTCCGTCCGCTTGTTGTTGCGTGTCTTGTAACCGCGCGTCGGCTGCCCCCACGGGGTTACCGGATGACGCCCGCCGCTGGTCTTGCCCTCGCCGCCGCCGTGCGGGTGATCCACCGGATTCATGGCCACGCCGCGGTTGGTCGGGCGCCGGCCCAGCCAGCGCGTCCGGCCCGCTTTGCCGATAGCCACGTTTTCGTGGTCCAGATTGCCCACCTGGCCGATGGTCGCCATGCAGTCCAGCAGCACCTTGCGAGTTTCACCCGAAGGCAGCTTGACCAGCGCGTAGTCGCCTTCCTTGGCCACCAACTGCGCCGAACCGCCAGCCGAGCGCACCATCTGCGCTCCCTTGCCCGGCCGCAATTCGATGTTATGAACCGTGGTGCCGGGCGGGATATTGCGCAGCGGCAGCGCGTTCCCAACCAAAATGTCAGCCTCCGGCCCGCTCACGATCTTTTGCCCCAGGTTCAGCCCCAGCGGGTGCAGGATGTAGCGCTTCTCGCCATCGGCGTAAGCCAGCAGAGCCAGGCGCGCCGAACGGTTGGGATCGTATTCAATGGACACCACGGTCGCCGGCACGCCCAACTTCTCGCGCTTGAAGTCCACCAGGCGCAACTTGCGCTTGTGCCCGCCACCGCGGCGCCAGATGGTGAGGTCGCCATGGTTCCGCCGACCATTGGTTCGCTGCTTGGGCTCGGTCAGCGGCTTGTACGGACGCGCGCTGGTCAACTCCTCGTTGGCCAGCGTGGTCTGGAATCGCAACGTCGGGGTCACCGGTCTATAAGTCCTGATCGCCATAAATTCAGCCTTTAGCTTTTAGCCTTTAGCTCTTAGCTTCCCCATCCGCCCCACGGCTGAATGCTGAATGCTGAGTGCTGATTGCTGCTCTTACAGATTCTGCGCGTATTCCGGCATCTTCTCGCCGGACTTCAGCTTCACGTACGCCTTCTTCCAGTCCGGACGATAGCCGGCGAATTTTCCCCGCCGCCGTTCCTTGCCCTGGAAGTTGGAGGTGCGCACCGAATCCACTTTCACCTTGAAAATCGTCTGCACGGCTTCCTTGATCTCGGTCTTGGTCGCGGTGGGCGCCACCTGAAATACCAGCGTGGACTGTGTTTCCTTTATGCCCAGGCCCTTTTCCGTGATGATGGGGCGCCGGATGATCTGGTATGCCGACTTCATTACGCTACCTCCGCCGCTTTGCGCCGTTTGCGGCTTTTGGGTTCCGGCTCTTCACTGGCCGCCGGCCGCTGCCGCTTGGGCAGCGACGCCACCAGGGAACTTTGCAGTTTCTCCAGCGCCGGCTGGGAGAAAATGGCCCGCTGGTACCGCAGCAGGTGGTAGGGATGCACCTCGTTGCCGCGCACCAGCTCCACTCCCTCCAGGTTGCGCGCGCTCAGTTCCAGGTTGCGGTTCTCCACCTTGACCGCTTCCACCACCAGCGCTGTTCCATCCACCTTCAGCGCGTTCAGCGCGTTGCGGAACTCCTTGGTCTTGGGCTCCTTCAGCTCAAAGTTCTCCACCACCGTGAGCTCGCCATCCGCCAGTTTGGCCGCCAGCGCCGAGCGCAGCGCGCCCAGCAGCTTCTTGCGGGGAAAGTCGTACTCGTAGGAGCGCGGCTGCGGCCCGTGCACCGTGCCGCCATGCCGCCACAGAGGAGACCGGATGGAGCCCACGCGGGCGCGCCCCGTTCCCTTTTGCCGCCACAATTTCTTTCCCGAACCGGAAACCAGCTTGCGATTCTTGGTGGCGTGGGTGCCGGCTCTCTGGGCCGCGCGATATTGCTTCACCGCCTCCCAGAGCAGGTCTTCGTTCACCGCGCCGAAAATTTCGTCGGCCAGGTCGAACTTGCCCACTTTATCGCCGCTTAGATTTAAAACATCAATCGTCGCCATATCTCTTCTGCCTATGTAGCGCGGGCGCCCTCGCCCGCGGGTTCCTTCGCGCTGCACGCTCAGGATGGCGGCGCGAGGCTCAGAAGCCTCGCAACCGCCGTCACTTCTTTTTCGCGGCCTGCCGCTTCGAAGCCTTCAACGGGTCAACCGTGCCCGCGCCGGCGAATCCACGCCGTTCTCTGGGCGGCTTCTTCGCCTTGTGAATCAGCACGTAGCCGCCGTTCGGGCCGGGCACGCTGCCTTCCACCACCAGCAGGTTCTCTTCCTTGTCAATTCCCAGCACCCGCAGGTTGCGCATCGTGACCCGGTCGGTACCCATGTGTCCCGACATCCGCATGCCCTTGAACACACGCGAAGGAAACGCGGAGGAGCCGATCGAACCGGGAATCTGGAACATCGAGCCGTGTGACTTGGGACCGCCGCCAAAGTGATGCCGCTTTACTACCCCGGCAAAGCCACGTCCCTTGCTGGTGCCGATCACGTCCACGAACTTTTCACTTTCGAAGATGTCCACCAGCACGCGATCGCCGACTTTGCTCTGATCGCGATCGCCATCGCCGCCGGCCGCCTCTACTTCGATATCCACTTCGCGCAGCATGCGCACCGGGGGAAGATTGTTCTTGCTCAGGTGCCCCAGCTCCGCCTTGCTCAGACGCGACTGCTTGACGAACTCGACCAGACCGATCTGCGCCGCGTCGTAGCCGTCCTTGGTGGCGGTCTTGCGCTGCGTGATGACGCACGGCCCCGCCTTCAGCACCGTGGCGGGATGGACCTCGCCGTTGCTGTCGAACAGCTGCGTCATGCCAACCTTTTTTCCTAAAATTCCCGTGACTGCCATAAGCTTCAGCTCCTAGCTTCCAGCTCCCAAGCTAATGGCCGGAAGCTGCCGGCTAATCAGCTACTTGTGTTCCTTGCCGAACGCCTTGATTTCCACGTCCACCCCCGCCGGCAGGTCGAGCTTCATCAGCGCGTCCACCGTCTGCGGCGTGGGTTCCAGTATGTCCACCAGGCGCTTGTGGGTGCGGATTTCGAACTGCTCCCGCGACTTCTTGTCCACGTGCGGCGAACGCAGCACGCAGTACTTGTTTTTCATCGTGGGCAGCGGGATGGGTCCCGCCACGTTGGCCCCAGTCCGCTTCACCGTCTGCACAATCTCGCTGGTGGACTGGTCCAGCACCCGGTAGTCATACGCCTTGAGGCGAATCCGAATTCTCTCTTTTCCGTTCACGTTTCCTCTATTTCTTCAGCCCCGCCGTTGCCGGCCACTGAAGGAAAGAACTTGCGGCGTGTTGCCTGCCGCCCTGTTAATTGAGTAATTGTGTAATTTGTAATTGGGTAATTTTGAAACCCAACTGGTCGCTGCCATCTTTTCAATTACTCAACTACCCGCTTACACCGTTGCCAAATTACTGAACAATCTCCGAAATGGTGCCCGCGCCCACCGTGTGTCCGCCTTCGCGGATGGCGAACCTCAGCCCCTTCTCCAGCGCCACCGGCGTGATCAGCTCTATCTGCAGGCTCACGTTGTCTCCCGGCATCACCATCTCCGTGCCCGCCGGCAACTCCGCCACTCCGGTCACGTCC